>NZ_JASCPQ010000006.1:0-105139 GCF_029959305.1 Pseudomonas sp. PS01297 | reverse complement strand
GCACTACAACCGCTATCGGTACTATGATCCGCAGGTCGGGAGGTTTATCAGCAAAGACCCGATCGGGTTTGCGGGTGGGCTGAATGTCTATGCGTATGCGCCGAATCCGGTGGGGTGGGTTGATCCGCTGGGGTTGGCTCGCATCCCGAAATCAGTTAAACAAAAAATTTCAGACGAAAATAGGGATTTTTTTGGAGTGGAGACATGTGAAAGTTGCATTTCCGCAGTTGTACCAGGACAAAAAAGTACAAAAGGCATTAGCCCGCCATCCAATGAACGTCAGTTTGACCATATCGAAGCCGACTCACGCGGTGGCTCAAATGATGAAAATAATACACAACTTTTATGTAGAAAATGCAACCGGGGCTTCTCAAACAATTCAAAACCAAACTTCAGAATACTAAATCGTATAGACGGCGCTCAACAATGACTTCTCAATCACTCAAAAAAATAACATTCAAACTAAACCAAGATATGGAAGACTATCCACCACTCGAATTCGAATCATTATGGGGAATTCAAATAAAGCCACACACATACAAAGTAGACAATATCCCCTACTACATTTATGGCGTAAGCAAAGGAGATATCATTTTAGCTATAGAAAGCAACAAACAAATCCAGGCATCGTACCTTTTATACAGAGGTGGGCACTCAACGCTACGCGTATTTGCTGAAAACAAAAGCGATCGCATTAAAATCATTAACTATGCAAAAAAAAATGGCGCTCAGTGCACTAGTCAAAAAGGGAGCTCACTACTTGCTATTGACATCCCCCCCAGCATAGATTTTCATAAAATCGATGCTTTCCTTTCAAATCAATCAGACAACAAAACTATTGCCTATGAAGATGCCTGCCTGCAACACACTATAAGTGACATAAATCGGATTAATGAGTGCTACTCACTCGCAACGATCCCGATCTGGGCAAATTGATATTCACACTGTATTTTTGAGCTTATTACTGATGACATTCGGATAGTTTAGTGAGCGAATCCTTCCTCACACGCAGGCTTAAATATGAAGACAATAACAGACTAAGGTTACCTGGTGATGCATATCACTTGTACAAAAGGTCATATCCAATACTTATAAAAACTACCTATTCCGTCAGCGACGTAAGGGTAGCACTGCAAGTTATGAAGACCTTCGCGGTACCGGACTGATCACCAGTGACTCACAAGTATGGTGCAGCGCTGACCATAAAGTTCATAGCTCTTTAACAGTCGGGCAACACCGGCATTGGCCTCCCGTTGTCAGTGCCTGCAAGTATTAAGACAAACCTTCGCCCTCTACCCTGCCAGCAGTCTGCGCGACTACTTCGGCCAGCACTACACCTACGACGCCCGTGGCAACCTGCTTGAACGCCTCGACAACGGCAAAAAAGCCCGTTTCACCTGGGACCTCTACGACCGCCTGACCCGCTACGAAGACGACCGCCTGATCGCCGACTTCGCCTACGACGCTCTGGGGCGACGGGTAGCCAAATACTCCAAAGCCCATTGCCCGCCCAGCCCCGGCGCCGGCCCGGCGTGGATCGAGCAACAGCAGCGCACGCTCAACGCCCAATACGACTGCGGCCAAAACATCTACGGCTGGGACGGCGACACCCTCGCCTATGAAACGCGCTACAGCGACAACCCTGGCGAACGACGCCTGATCCACTACTTCTACGAACCGGGCAGCTTCATCCCCCTCGCCCAAACCGTCGAAAACCGCAGCCTGTCGCTAGTGCGCGAGCCAAGCCATGAAAACGGCTACCACATCGACCGCGACCCGCTGTGGCAACACCAACCCGTGGCGAAACCATTCAACGCCATGGCCTGGTACCAATGCGACCACCTCGGCACCCCGATGGAACTCACCGACCAACGTGGCGAGATTGCCTGGACTGGGACCTATCAAGCGTGGGGGCTAGCCAAGGAAAAGCGTACCGACAGCGCAACTCGCGAAAACATCCGCAACCCGCTGCGCTTTCAAGGGCAGTACTTCGACACCGAAACCGGGCTTCACTACAACCGCTATCGGTACTATGATCCGCAAGTCGGGAGGTTTATCAGCAAAGACCCGATCGGGTTTGCGGGTGGGCTGAATGTCTATGCGTATGCGCCGAATCCGGTGGGGTGGGTTGATCCGCTGGGGTTGAACCGTACCAATAAACAAGGACGCTATCACGGACCAAAACCCCAATATCACAATCCCGGCCATCATGACCTCTCATCAGGAAACTTCAGAGGCGGCGGATCGAAAACATCAATAATCCCTCAAAACGCAGAGCAACTTTACAAGCGAGCAATACCTGACGTCGATGGAAGGCACTGGTATGCCATGGACGAAGACGGGGTGATTCACAGGTTTGGGAACAGCAATGACGGAAATGTTCACTGGAACGGAGATTCATCGCAAGGACGCGGCGTCCCACTTCCACCTGAGATTGAAAAAAGATTTAACGCCATGAGAAAAGACTGTATTTGCGGAGTAAAAAAAAGATGAGCAAATCATTCGTACGACTCGACACATTCTTCTCAAACGACAAAAAACACATTTTCTCAAGATGCCAATTTGTGTTTCCCTCAACAACAATTGGAGATTACGACCAAACCACTTTAACAAATACATTAATAGCTGCATTCGAAGATCTAACCACGCGACTAAGCAATTACCACCTAGAAAATTGCACCCTAAATAACATAAACACCGAACTGCCATTACTGATATCGCACAACATTAGAAACTCCTGCCTACCGATTGATGTCGAAAGCTTTGATGGGGATCAAGCAGCTTTTTTCCTTATTGAAAACGAAGAAAAAATTGCACTAAAACCGTGGAATTCAAATAGCATCACACTAGAAAATCTGAGCCTAATTAAATTTAAGTACGAAATTATAAAAACTACAGAAAAGTTAAAAAAACAAAAAACTTTTCTAACTAATCATTCATCAACTTAGACACATAGCCACCTTCATCACTTAGCTACGAGCCGAATACTGTGAAGTGAATAAATAGTCGAGCAAGAGTAATTATTACGTCAACGGCGTCTTGGGCTGCATGAAACATGCTTTCGGTGCCAGCCTGATCGCCAGCAAGTCGCGCACTTTGATTTGTCGCTAACTTCACACGGCACTGTTCTTTAACAAGCAGCCATCATCGGTATTGGCCCAGCGTCGCCAATGCCTGCGGACTTACGACCCGCTCGGCTGCCTGCTCGACCTCAAGGCTCCGCGCCGGCCCATCCACCACCCGCCGCTCAAGCTCCTCGACAACCTCCTTGAACGCCTCGACAACGGCAAAAAAGCCCGTTTCACCTGGGACCTCTACGACCGCCTGACCCGCTACGAAGACGATCGTCTGACCGCCGACTTCGCCTACGACGCACTGGGGCGACGCGTAGCCAAATACTCTAAAGCCCACTACCTACTCAGCCCCGGCGCCGGCCCGGCGTGGATCGAGCAGCAACAGCGCACGCTCAACGCCCAATACGACTGCGGCCGAAACATCTACGGCTGGGACGGCGACAACTTGGCTTACGCATCTCGCCCCCATGAAACCCGCCGACCAACACGGCGCAATCCCGACCCTCCAAACCTAAAACCGATCAACACTCCCAACCTGCACACCCCATCGTCTTTTAACACCAGACGGTGGCCGTTTGGTGCCAACGGTGCGTACTATGACGCCCGTTTCAATAACGCGATCCAAGTGCCCCATACGGCGATGCATGCCTTGCGCTGACGCCATCTAACTCTTTTGAGAACAGCATGACTTTTGACTTCGATACGCTGCTGGATCGTGCCGGCAGCGGCAGTAAAAAATGGGGCCGCTATCCGGATGAGGTTCTGCCGATGTGGGTCGCGGACATGGATTTTGCCGTCGCTCCGGTCATTCAGCAGGCCTTGCAACAGCGCATTGCACACCCTGCTTTCGGTTATTGTCTGGCTACCGACGCGTTGCGTAACACGCTGGTTGATTACCTTTGGCATGCCTATGCCTGGCGGATCGAACCTCAGGACCTGGTGTTTCTGCCAGGTATAGAACCCGGCGTCAGTATGGCGCTGCGTTCATTGATCGAACCGGGTGCGGGGGTAGTTGTGCAGACCCCGAACTACGCGCCGCTGCGTAATGCCGCCAGCCATTGGCAGTTGCCAAGCATTGAGTTGCCGTTCCAGACCAATGACCAAGGCCACTGCTATACCGATATCCCGGCACTGCACGAGGCGTTGGCCAGCGCCGGTGCGCTGCTGTTGAGCAACCCGCACAATCCGTTGGGCAAAAGCTTTTCTGCCAGCGAACTGACAGATATTGGGCATGCCTGTGTGGAGCACAACGCGCTGATCATCAGCGACGAAATTCACGCCGATCTGCAATTCGATGGTCTGCGCCATGTGCCTGTTGCGTCACTTGATCCGCAGTTCGCGCACCGCACGGTGACTCTGATGTCAGCCAGCAAGGCCTATAACATCGCCGGTCTGAAGACCGCGTTTGCGGTGATCCAGAACCCACAGCTACGTAATCGGTTTGATAACGCCCGCGCCGGCATGGTCGACAGTGTGAATGCCTTGGGTCTGGAAGCCACTCGCGCCGCCTACGCCGATGCAAAACCGTGGTTGACCGAGTTGCTGGCTTACCTGCAGGGCAACCGTGATTACCTGCTTGAAGCCGTGCGCACGCGGCTGCCGGGTATTACCCTGCATGCGCCGCAAAGCACTTACCTGGCCTGGCTGGACTGTTCTGCACTGGGCCTGGACGACCCGCAGCGCTTTTTCCTCGAAGAAGCCAAGGTTGCCCTGAGCGCCGGGACTGAGTTTGGCGCAGCCTGTCAGCAATTTGTACGGCTCAATTTCGGTTGCCCGCGTTCGACCCTGGAAGAAGGTCTGGCCCGGATGGAACGCAGCTTGAGGGGCACCACAAAACCGTAGGAGCGTGCTTGCCTCGCGATCTTTTGATATTAAAAGATCGCAGCCTTCATACCTCAGCAGCGATTACCCGATGTTCATTTCCCTGGCCAGTTCCAGCCAGGCTTTGGCGGCGGGTGGCAAGTGTGCGTTGGCACGCCAGGCCAGGGCGATGTGCCAGTCAGTGTGCGGTTCATCCAGCGGCACCAGAGCAATGCCCGCATGTTGGTGTTTGTGCGCCAGCATGCGCGGTAAGAAGGCCACGCCCAGATCCGCCGCCACCAGGTCGACGATAAAGTCGATCTGCCCACTGCGGGCCGTAACACGCGGCACTACGCCTTTGCGCTCGCAGGCGGCCATGATCTTTGCGTTCAGTGCAAACCCCGCTTCAAACAGAATGAAGGGCGAATCCGCGAGGTCGGTAAAATCAATGCGCTTGCGCCGCGAAAGCGCATGACCCGCCGGCAGCACCACAATCAACGGCTCATTGCGCACAGCCTGATAATCAAACGCCTCATCCATCGGAATCAACAGCGCCGCCAGGTCAACCTCCCCGGCCTCAAGGCATTCCTGAAGGCGCTTGCTGCCATGCTCAATCAGTTCGATGTCGACCTGCGGATAGCGCTTGCGGTAGGTGGCAAACATCGCCGCAAACAGCACGCCACAGCCCACCGGTGGCAAGCCGATGCGCAACCTGCCACGCTTGAGGTCGAGCAGTTCGTTGATTTCAGCGAGCATGTCACTACGCTCAGAGAGCAAAACAAGCGCACGCCGGTAGGCGATTTCACCGGCGGCCGTTAGCTCGACTTTGTGACCGGCGCGGTTAAACAAGGGCGTGCCCAACTCGTCTTCAAGGGACTTGACCGCCTTGCTGACGGTGGACTGCGTCAGTGACACCACTTGCGCCGCTTGGGAGAATCCGCCCTGGCGTACAACCTCGACAAAGGCTCGCAATGTTCTCAGATTCATAGGTATTCCAATTTCGACTTAACATAAGGAATAAAAGTCGTTTTTATCATAATTGGTTTTTGCCTATCTTGAACCCACCTCGGCGACACGGCGCGGTCACTGAGCTCATCTGGTTTTTGAGGAATGATTGACATGATTATTTCATCCGCTTCCGATTATCGCGAAGCCGCTAAACGCAAGTTACCGCGCTTTCTGTTCGACTACATCGACGGCGGTGCCTACGCCGAGCACACCCTGCGCGCCAACAGCGCCGACCTCTCGTCTATTAGCTTGCGCCAACGCATCCTGCGTAATGTCGAGAGCCTGAGCCTCAAGACCACGCTGTTTGGCCAGGAACACGCAATGCCGGTCATCCTCAGCCCGGTCGGCCTGACCGGCATGTTCGCCCGTCGCGGTGAAGTGCAGGTGGCCAAGGCTGCCGCCAACAAAGGTATCCCTTATTGCCTGTCGACGGTGTCGGTGTGCTCCATTGAAGAGGTGGCGTCGCAGAGCCCGCAGGCGATCTGGTTTCAGTTGTACGTGCTCAAAGACCGCGGCTTTATGCGTAACGCGCTGGAGCGTGCCCAGGCAGCGGGCGTAACGACCCTGGTGTTCACCGTTGACATGCCCACCCCAGGCGCACGTTACCGCGATGCCCACTCCGGGATGTCCGGGCCGTACGCCTCCTCGCGGCGCATCCTGCAAGCCATGACCAAGCCAAGCTGGGCGCTCGATGTGGGCCTGTTGGGTCGCCCCCACGACTTGGGCAATATCACTAAATACCGGGGCAAACCTACCACGCTGGAAGACTACATTGGCTGGTTGGCCAACAACTTTGACGCGTCCATCAGTTGGAAAGACCTGGAATGGATCCGTGAGTTCTGGAAAGGCCCGATGATCATCAAGGGCATCCTGGATCCGCAGGACGCCAAGGATGCGGTGAGTTTCGGCGCCGACGGCATTGTTGTCTCCAACCATGGCGGCCGCCAACTCGATGGCGTGCTGTCCACCGCCAAAGCCTTGCCCGCGATTGCCGACAGCGTAGGCGATGACCTGACCGTCCTCGTCGACTCCGGCATTCGTTCCGGGCTGGACGTAGTGCGCATGCTGGCACTGGGCGCAAAAGGATGCTTGCTGGGGCGCTCCAGCGCTTATGCACTGGCGGCTGACGGGCAACACGGGGTTGAAAACCTGCTGGATATCTTCAGCAAGGAAATGCGCGTCGCCATGACGCTCACAGGTGTTACCTCGATCGACCAGATCGACCGCTCTACCCTGACCCAGGGCGATTATTGATTATCGCCCCGGCCTGACGTATTGATCAGGCAGCCAGCCCGCCGTCTATGAGGTAGATGGCGGCAGAAAACGTGACGATCGACAACACGGTACTGATCAAGATGGAAGTCGCGGCCTCGCTCTGATACACACCGGCCTGGTTGGCGAACATGGCCGGTATCGTCGCCGAGGGCAGCGCACTCAACAGGATCATTTGCTGGGCAAACAAACCGTGCCTGCCCAGTACCACCATCGCCCCAAACATCAAGGCCGGCTGAACAAACAGCTTGAGCCCCAGGTTGGTCCATACCTCACCCGACATCTTCAACGTGTCGGTAGACATGATCAAACCCAGACAGAACAGCGAAACCCCTGGCGTTGCCTTGCCCAGAAGGTTGAACGACTCGGCGGCCACGGCGGGCAATTTAAACTCCAGCATGGACAGCAGAATACCCAGCGCAGGCGCCCACACCAGAGGTCGGCGCACTGCCGTTGACAGGCTCGACACAAACGCCTGAACACCGCTGTCTTTGCCATCGGCGATAGTCAGCAACGTGATAGTCAGGGGGATCATGATCAAGGTTGCGACAAGGTTTAAGACCAGCACCGAATAGATGCTCTGCGGCCCGTACATGGCACCCAGGATGGGGATCCCCATAAACGCGGCATCCGGAAAACCGTTGACCAGCCCTTTGAGGGTCGCCGCCTTGAGGTCGCGAAGGCGCAGCCAGCCAATGCCCAGCGCCAGCAGGAACATGCCGATGATGCCAATCACCGTCGCGAAAATGTACTTGAAGTCTAAGAGCTGCGCCCGCGGTGTATTCGCCATGCCAACGAAAAGCAGAGCCGGCATGATCCAACCGAGTACCAGGCGGCTGATCAACAAACTGTCCGAGTGGGTTAACTTCCCGCGCTTACCGGCGATGAAGCCGAGGAGGATGACGCATGCAACAGGCAAAAGAGGCCCTACTATCCTGTCTAACACTTCTTGAATCCTCGACTTTATTTTTATCTCTGGAGAGTGATCCCGACACACTCCGCACGCGGCATCACACCCGGTAACTGCGGCTACCGAACGTTGCACACGCACGCGATGAATTCGGGGTCAATACAGCGGATCAGATGGCCAAGGCCTGGGCGCCCATACACAGGCGGTTTATCAACCGTGTCGAGCAGCAGTTGTGCTGGGGTGTTGCGCCGTTTGAGCCGGCCACACGCTCACGCGCTGTCGGTTTCAAAGTCAGCGGAAAGTAATTGAGCTACCGTTGTTCAGCAAATTAAAAAACATGACTTATTCTTCATTTTTGCTCTAAGCGGTGCGCAACATTATTGTGATTTTACGAATAGAGATTGCAGCTAAGCCCTATTTATTCAGCCCAATGAACATGCAAACCTTTAGACAGAGCACGCTTCAGCTCACCCGCACGACTACGCAGGCGTTCCGGGGGCCAGGTTATTTTCTTAAGGGTTTTAACTCATGAACACGTCCAGCAAAAAAGTCGCCATCGTTACCGGATCCTCACGGGGCATTGGCGCAGCCATTGCCGAACGCCTTGCGCACGATGGTTTCGCAGTGGTGGTCAACTATTCGGGCAATGCGGCGCCAGCCCACGCTCTGGTCGATAAGATCACTCAGCAGGGTGGCAGCGCAGTCGCGGTTCAGGCCGATGTCAGCGACAGTGCGGCGGTCCAGCAACTGTTCAAAACCACCCTCGACACCTTCGGCGGCGTCGATGTACTGGTCAACAACGCAGGGATCATGGCGCTGGCCCCCTTGGGCGATACCGACGACGCGACCTTCGACCGACTGCTGGCGATCAACGTCAAAGGCACCTTCAATACCCTGCGCGAAGCCACCAGGCACCTGCGTGATGGCGGGCGGATCATCAACTTTTCGTCCAGCGTGACCGCCCTGCTGCAACCGACCTACTCAATCTATGCCGCCACCAAAGCCGCAGTAGAAGCCATGACCAGCGTCCTGGCCAAAGAACTGCGCGGTCGCACTATCACCATCAACGCCGTGGCCCCCGGCCCGACGGCAACCGACCTGTTCCTTAACGGCAAACCTCAGGAAGTAATCGATCGCCTGGCCAAACTGGCGCCGCTGGAACGCCTGGGCGAACCTGCGGATATCGCAGCAGTTGTGTCGTTCCTCTCGGGCCCGGACGGTGCCTGGATCAACGGCCAGACCCTGCGCGCCAACGGCGGGATTATTTGAGCCATTGATGACACCTGGTCAGGTCGGCCAAAAGGCCGACCTTTTTTTACTGCTCACGCCAACCACCTGCAACCAAGACCACGATGAATTTTCAGGTCAATACAGCGCATCGGCGGCGACTCAATTATCTGTACGGCACCCTCCTTGCGCTGTTGGTCGCATGGGGACTGAGCCTGTGTACAGGCAAGCGCACACCCGATGCCATGCAAGAGATGACGATGAAACCCTCTATTACCTATTTGCATTTACTGCGGCATACGCCTTTTTTCACCGCACTGTCGACGGAACAACTGCAGTGGGTGATCGCCCACTCAATGGAGTGGGCGGCCGAGCCGGGTGCCGTGATCGCCAAAGCCGATCAACAGGCAACTTCAGCCGCGGATTACTGGATCCTGCTCGATGGCGCATGGCAAGTCGAGCATGACGGCCAGGTCTACCCCAGCCAACATGCCGACCCTGGCAAATGGTTCAACATCCGCGAGGCAAAAGACCGCAAGTGTGCTCTGGTCACTACACAGAACAGTTACGTGATGCGCATCACCGAAGCCGATATGCAAACAATGCTGGAGCGCGGCTTTGGGTTCGGCCAGCACCTGCATGACGGAAAAAAATACTACGACGCATTATTCCCCGTCCAAGCGTATGTCCAGTAAACCCAAGAGCCGGGAACAGGCTAATCAATGCTGCGCAGCCCATTGACCATATCGTCCCGGCATTTCAGGAGGGCGGCTTTCACCGCGTCTTTGGCCTGATCAATACGCCACACCGGGCCAACCACATCGATCGCATAGCGGCCCTGCGGTGTTTGCAGCCCCACAGCTATTGCGCCCACACCCAGCGTATGTTCATCAAAATCCAGAGCGAATCCATCCTCGCGGATCGTCTCCAGTTGCTCCAGCAACTGGGACAGCGACGGGGTTTTTTCGGTGAGCGGTTTGAGTGCCTTGCCCAGTAATTGCCGAATGGCTTGATCAGGCATCGTGGACAACAGGATTTTTCCTCCGGCCGTGGCGTAAATGCTCAGAAAACTACCGGCGACCGGCGCAACCCGCAGTGCATGAGGTGAGACCACAGATTGAAGAATCATCATTTGCGCGCCACTGGCACTGACCAAGCTTGCTGTCTCACCCGTCACACGAGACAACTCCTCAAGGTAGGGCCTGGCTTTTTGGGTGATATCGACGTGGCTGTGGGAGGCCAAACGCATCAACGCCGGTCCCAGGCACACGCCACCACGACCGTGCACCTCCAGCAGTTCTTCCTGTGCAAGTGCGTCTACCAGCCGCTGGACGGTTGAGCGCGGCAGGCCGCTACGCTTGGCGATGGCCCCCAGGCTCAGGCCCGAAGGCTCATCCTCCAGACAGCGAAGAATCGCTGCCGCGCGTGAGATGACCTGAACACCGCCACGGTCAGTTTCCTGAATAGTCATAAGATTGTCCTTAGTATTGCCTAGTGGTACATTGCACCGCATGTCAGGTTAATTGATTTCAACAGCAGGAACCTTCCCTTTGTCCGCTCCCCTTCCCCCCTCGGCGCCGGCTCCATTTGGCTGGCGAATTGCCCTTGGGCTTATCGGCGTGCTCGTTGCCGCACTCACGTCAGGCATCAATGACCGCGTCACCGATATCACGTTGGTCGACATCCTTGGTATTTACGGCCTTGGTCATGATGAAGGGACCTGGATCAGCTCCGCATACGCCGCTGCCGAAGTGAGTGCCATGTTGCTGTCGCCGTGGCTGGCAGTCACCTTTTCACTTCGCCGCTTTGCCATTGTGGTGACATTTTCCTTTGCTGTCCTGGCCGTCATTATCCCGTTTGCACCCAACGTTGAAAGCCTGGTGCTGCTGCGCGTACTACAAGGCTTGGCCGGCGGCGCATTACCTCCCCTGCTAATGACCGCAGCACTGCGCTTTTTACCTTGGCACGTAAAGCTTTACGGGCTCTCGGCGTACGCGCTCACCGCTACCTTCGGCCCTAACCTGGCCATGCCACTGGCGGCGCTCTGGACCGAAGGCGGTGACTGGCGAATGGTCTTCTGGCAGATCGTACCGACGTGCCTGATGGGGGCAGCGCTTATTGCTTACGGCCTGCCGCAAGATCCGCTGCGGCTGGAGCGGTTCAAGCAACTCGACTGGAGAGGTGCGCTACTGGGTGTCGCGGGCATTTCAATGCTGGTAATTGCCTTGACTCAGGGCGAGCGGCTCGACTGGTTCAATTCACCGCTGATCAGCACGCTGATTGCAGGCGCGATCATTTGCCTGCCACTGTTTTTGCTGAACGAATGGTTCCACCCGCTGCCGCTGTTCAAGCTGCAACTGCTGGAACGGCGCAATTTTGCCTACGGGATTATCACCCTGTGCCTGTTTTTGTTCCTGACCATGGCCAGCGGCTTCATCCCGGCCGCCTACCTGACTGAAGTCAAAGGCTATCGACCGCTGCAAACCATGCCAACGGCCCTGTTGATTGCGCTGCCTCAATTGTTGCTCGCACCGCTGGTCGCGACCGTCATCAACCGAAACTGGGTTGACTCACGTTATGTGATGGCAACCGGTCTGGCGCTAATTGCCATCGCCTGCGCAGGCGGTTCGCTGATCACCAGCGAATGGATTCGTGACGATTTCTATGTGCTGCAGATACTGCACACCTTCGGCCAACCGATGGTAGTCGTGCCCTTGCTGATGAACGCAACGGGGGTGATTCATCCCATGGAAGGCCCCTTTGCGTCTTCGATGGTCAACACGATGCGCGGCCTGTTCTCGGTGGTGGCCGCTTGCACCGTCGAAAACTTCATTACTCATCGCGAACATGTGCATTCAAATACGCTCCTGGACGGGCTGGCCTCAGCACAACCGTCCTTGCCCGGCCTGCTGCATGCCCCCTCTGCCCACGCATTGGCCGAGCGGGTACGAGAACAAGCCTTCGTCTTGAGCTTCAGCGATGCCTACCTCGCCTTGCTGGTCATTATCGCGGTGATGTTTATCGTGCTGCTGACCCTGCCTAAACGCGCCTTTCCACCGCAACCTCCGGTATCACCATGAAACAACACAGAACTGCTATTGGCTTAGTCACTACCGCCGTCGTCATATGCGTCGTCTACATCGGCTACAGACTGGTGGGTGGAAGCTCCGTCCAAAGTACAGACGACGCTTACATCAGGGCCGACTCTGTTTTCGTATCACCGCGCCTGTCTGGACAAATTGCCAGGGTTGCGGTCGAAGATAACCAGCAAGTGAAGGCCGGCCAGCTGCTGGCCGAACTGGATGACCGGGACCTTCTGGTTGCTCAGGCTGCCGCAGCCTCCAGCGTGCAAGCAGCCAAGGCTGAATTGGAGAACCTGGGCGCCAGCATTGAACGCCAATCGGCAATCATCGATCAGTCAACCGCGACGATCCGGGCCACGGCCGCGTCGCTCAAGTTCTCCCAGGCCAATGCACAGCGATACCTGAACCTCTCCAACGCCGGTGCCGGTACTCAGCAAGAACAACAAAAGGCCGAGGCCGAGTTGCTGGGCTGGCAAGCCACCCGCGACCGAGATGAAGCAATCCGCATTGCAGCGGTCAAAACCCTGAGCGTCCTGAAAGCCCGGGTGGATGTTGCCAAAGCTGCATTGGCCAAGGCTAACGCGGCCCTGGAACAGGCGGACCTCAACTTGTCGTACAGCAAAATAACCGCGCCTCAGGATGGCATGATCGGCCAGCGCTCCGTGCGCGTCGGCGCGTATGTAGGCCAAGGACAACCCCTCATGGCGGTGGTCCCGGTAGACAAAGCCTTCGTGATCGCTAATTTTCGCGAGACACAACTGGCGCACATGCATACCCGCCAAGCCGTGGAACTGCGTGTCGACAGTTTTCCGGAGCACAGTTTCAAAGGCTGGATAGAAAGTCTGGCACCGGCAACCGGTCTGTCCTTTTCGGCTATCGCTCCGGACAACGCTACGGGCAACTTCACCAAAGTCGTGCAGAGAATCCCGGTGAAAATCATGTTTGATGAGCACCAACCGGATCTGGATCGACTGCGCGTTGGGATGTCGGTGGTTGCCAGCGTCGATGTCACCCAGGAGCGCTGAAATGAAACGCACGCTTCTGTTTATATCCATAGCAAGCCTTGGCGCTTGCACCGTAGGGCCGGACTTCCAAAAGCCTGAAGCTCAACTACCGGCAACTTGGCAAACCGCTGTTACTTCCGGTGCAAGCCTGGACACCAAGGTAGATAACCTGTGGTGGCAGCGCTTGGGCGACCCGCTGCTGACACAGTTAATCGATCGTTCTGCCAGCGCCAATTTTGATGTGCGCACGGCCAGTATTCGCCTGGAGCAAAGCCGCTTGCTGCGTCAGGTCACCGGCAGTGAAAGGCTGCCCGAGGTCAGTGCCAACGCTGCTTATAAACGAGCGCGAAACAGTGCCGAAGGGGTGCTGGACGAGTCCAACCTCAATGGCAAGGCACCTTTTGAACTGTGGACCAGTGCCCTCGACGCCAGTTGGGAAATTGATCTCTGGGGGCATGTGCGCCGCAGTATCGAGGCCGCAGATGCCGACGTCGAACTCAGCCAGGCGCAACGCGACGGTATACGCTTGAGTATCGCGGCTGAAACCGCCACTGATTACATTCGTTTGCGGGGTGTGCAAGCCAAACTGGCGGTCGCGCGATTGAACCTGGACATTGCCCGGCAAAGCCAACAACTGACCCGCGCACGCTATGACAATGGTGTGACTACAAACCTGGACACCGCCAACTCGGCCGCACAGGTGGCAACCATTGAAGCCGTATTGCCGTCGCTTGAAGCGGCGCAAAGCCGCTTGATCAACGCTCTCAGCTTTTTACTCGCCACCCCGCCACGCACGCTGCATTCAGAACTGATTGAGCCCAAAGCCATCCCCCATCCAGCTCCCGATGTGCCGCTGGGCCTGCCCTCGGAGCTGGCCCGTCGGCGTCCCGACATCTTGCAAAGCGAAGCCGCATTACACCGGGCTACTGCAGCCATTGGCATTGCACAAGCGGACTTCTACCCGCGTGTCAGCCTGGGCGCAAGCATGGGCTATCAAGCCCTCAATGGCTCAAATCTGGGAACATGGGGCTCGCGGGAGTGGTCGTATGGGTCCAGTGTGTACCTGCCGATTTTTCAGGGCGGTCGCCTTACCGGCACACTGCAATTGCGCAAACGTCAGGAGCAGGAAGCCGCATTGAACTACCAGCGCGTGGTATTGAGCGCCTGGCATGAAGTCGACAATGCCATGACTGATTACGCGGCCGAGCAAAAACACCACGCCGCGCTGGAAAAAGCCGTCAACGAAAATACCCTTGCCTTGCGTACCGCCAAAGAACGTTATGCCCAAGGCGCCGCAGACTTCCTGAACGTTTTGACCGTACAGCAGGCCTTGCTGGCAACTCAAAACGATCTGGTCGACAGCGCGACCGATGCCGCCATTGACCGTGTACACCTGTACCGGGCGTTGGGCGGCGGCTGGCCCAAGGGGTAAACATGCAACAGTCATCGCGACACGCTTGCCTCCTTGGCTGGTAGCAGGAGGCAAGCCTGAGGCGCCGCTCTAACGCCTGCGCGCAGGCAAGTCGGTGCAACTGCCGAGGGCAACCTCGGCAGCCATGCCGACCGTCTCACCCAAGGTGGGGTGCGGGTGAAGGGTCTTGCCGATGTCCAGAGCGTCGGCCCCCATTTCGATGGCCAGGCAGACTTCACTGATCAAATCACCCGCCCCGGTACCGACAATGCCGCCGCCGATCACACGCCGCGTGTCGGCATCGAACACCAGTTTGGTCAGGCCTTCATCGCGGCCGTTGGCAATCGCGCGGCCTGATGCGGCCCACGGGAACACCGCCACCTCTACCTTGATGCCTTGGGCTTTGGCTTCTTGCTGAGTCAGCCCGGCCCACGCCACCTCCGGGTTGGTGTAGGCAACCCCGGGGATCTGCAACGTATCAAAATGGCTGCACGCCAGCTCAGGGTTATTCAGGGCCTCACCCGCCGCCACTTCGGCGGCGACATGGCCTTCGTGCACGGCTTTGTGCGCCAGCATGGGCTGGCCAACAATGTCACCGATCGCGAAGATGTGCGGCACAGTGCTGCGCATCTGCTTGTCGACGCGGATAAACCCGCGCTCATCCACATGGACACCGGCCTTGTCAGCGCCGATCCGGTCGCCATTGGGTTTGCGCCCGACCGCAACCAGCACCAGGTCATAACACTGCGGTTCGGCAGGCGCTTGTCCACCGTCAAAGGTCACCCAGATGCCCTGCTCGCTGGCCTCGGCGCTCACCGTGCGGGTATTGACCATCACCCGATCAAAACGCGGGTGGTTGTACTGCTCCCAGACCTTGACCAAGTCGCGATCAGGCCCCTGCATCAGGCCATCCAGCCTTTCGACCACGTCGATGCGTGCACCAAGGGCCGAATAGACGGTAGCCATTTCCAGGCCGATAATCCCGCCACCCACCACCAGCATGCGTTTGGGCACCGTCTTGAGTTCAAGGGCGCCGGTGGAGTCCACGATGCGTGGATCATCCGGCATGAACGGCAACGTCACCGGTTGGCTACCGGCAGCAATCACGCACTGCTTGAACCGGATCACCTGCTTTTCACCCGTCAGCTCAAGACCTGTGCCCGAGCACAGCGAGACCTCAAGGTGATGCGGGTCCAGAAAACGCCCGACCCCGCGCACAACCTCAACCTTTCGCCCCTTGGCCATCCCCGCCAGCCCGCTGGTCAGTGTGTTGACCACCGCCTCTTTGTGACGACGCAACGTACCCAGATCAACTTGACCAACACCAAACTCAATGCCCATGGCGGCCAAGTGCGGCACTTCCTCCATCACCGCAGCGATATGCAGCAACGCTTTGGAGGGGATACAGCCGACATTCAGGCACACGCCGCCCAAGGTGGCATAGCGCTCAACCAGCAGGGTTTTCTGGCCCAGATCGGCCGAACGAAAGGCCGCTGAATAGCCGCCGGGGCCACCACCCAGCACCAGCACATCGCATTCCACACTCACTTCATTCACCTGACTCATGTGCGCCCTCCTCACAGGGTAATTCGACGAAAGTCAGCCAACAGCGCGGCCAGATGCTGAAGGAAACGCGCCGCCGCCGCGCCATCGACCACGCGGTGATCCCACGAAAGCGCCAACGGCAGAACCAGGCGTGGGGCAAATGCTTGGCCATCCCACAGAGGCCTGATCTGTGCCCGGGTCACCCCCAGAATGGCTACTTCCGGGGCGTTGATAATCGGGTTAAAGCCGGTGCCGCCAATCCCGCCCAGACTGGAAACGGTAAAGGTCCCTCCGCTCATGTCTGCAGGCCCCAATTTGCCGTCCCGGGCCTTTTTTGCCAGTTCTGCGCACTCTGTGGCGATCTGGCCGATGCCTTTGTGCTCGACATCGCGAATCACCGGCACCACCAGCCCATTGGGCGTGTCCGCGGCAAAACCGATGTGGCAGTACTGCTTCACAATCAGGATCGGCTCGCCATCTTCGTGGCCCAGTGAACTGTTGAACGCCGGGAAAGCCTTCAGCGTTGCAGCTGCCGCCTTGATCAGAAATGCCAGCAAGGTGTACTTGATCGCCTCCTTGCTGCCCTCCTGATTGAGTTGAACCCTGAATGCCTCCAGGTCGGTGATGTCTACCTCCTCGTTATTGGTGACATGGGGAATCATCACCCAATTGCGCGACAGGTTGGCCCCCGAGATTTTCTTGATGCGTGACAGCGCCACTTTTTCAACCGGACCGAACCGGGCAAAATCCACCTCCGGCCACGGCAGCAGGTCGAGCCCGGCGCTTTGCCCGGGGCTATCCAGACGCGCCATGGCGTCCTTGACGAAGCGCTCGACATCCTCGCGCAGCATGCGCCCGCCCTTGCCGGTGGGCACCACGCGCGACACATCCACGCCCAATTTGCGCGCATAACTGCGCACGGAGGGGCTGGCGTGCGGTTTGGCTGCCGATGGGTTCACCGCCGGGACTGCCGCCGGGGCCGACGGTGCAGTGACAGCCACAGGCGCAACACTGACCTGCGCAGGGCTGCTGACTGCCGGTTGAGGCGCAGGCTCGGCACTCACCGCCACCTGCAACGTCAGCATAGGGCTACCCCTGGAAACCCGATCACCCTCTTTGACCGTCACCGCCACCACAACCCCGGCCTCGGGGCTGGGTACATCCATCGAGGCCTTGTCCGACTCCAGGGTCAGCAAGGGCTCATCGATTGCCACTGTGTCGCCCGGTTTGACCAACACTTCAATCACCGGGAGGTCTTTAAAGTCCCCGATGTCCGGGACATGAATCTCTCTGATTTCACTCATGACTTACCGCCGCATAAAAAGGGAAGACAACCGTTAGCACGTCCACGGCGCGGGACGATCACCGTCCAGCCCATAACGCTCAACGGCCTCAGCCAACACCTGTCGCGGTAAACGGCCGTCGCGCACCAGGCCGTCCAAAGCCGCCAAAACAATCTGCTGGCGGTCCACTTCAAAGAAGTCACGCAAGGCGGCGCGGGTATCACTGCGGCCGAAGCCGTCGGTGCCCAGCGCAATAAAGCGCGCATCGACATAACTGGCGATCAGTTGTGGCCAGGCGCGAACATAGTCAGAGGCGGCAATCACCGGCGCATCGCCAGCCAGCGACGCGCACAAATGGCTGACCTGCTCAGGTTCGACCGGGTTGAGCCGGTTGTGCCGCTCGACCTCACGGGCTTCACGCGCCAGCTCGCTGAAACTGGTGACGCTCCACACCTCACTCGCAATCTGCCAGTCGGTTGCGAGCATTTCAGACGCAGCGATCACTTCGCGCAAAATAGTCCCGCTGCCCAGCAGCCGGACCGAACCACGGGGCGCATCAGCCTCTGTCTGTGCATAGCGATACATGCCGCGAATAACCTGGGCTTCGACGCCACTCGGCAGTGACGGCTGGGCGTAGTTTTCGTTCATTACGGTGACGTAATAGAACTCATCGACATCGCGCTCCATCATCTGGCGCATGCCATGGTCGACAATCACCGCCAGTTCACCTGCGAACGCCGGGTCGTAGGCGCGGCAGTTGGGTACAGTGGACGCCACCACGTGGCTACTGCCGTCCTGGTGCTGCAGCCCTTCGCCGCCCAAGGTGGTTCGCCCGGCGGTTGCGCCGAGTAAAAAGCCCCGTGCACGTTGGTCCGCCGCAGCCCAAATCAAGTCCGCAACCCGCTGAAAACCAAACATGGAGTAATAGATGTAGAACGCCAGCATCGGCTTGCCATGGGCACTGTACGAGGTCGCAGCCGCCACCCACGAAGAAATCGCCCCGGCTTCGGTGATGCCCTCCTCCAGCAACTGGCCATCGCGGGCTTCGCGGTAATAGAGCATGGAACCCGCGTCTTCTGGCTCGTACAGCTGGCCCAGCGGCGAGTAAATGCCGATCTGACGAAACAGATTGGCCATACCAAAAGTGCGCGCTTCGTCCGCCACAATCGGCACGATTCGCGGCCCCAGTTCTTTGTCCTTGAGCAAACCGCCCAGCATGCGCACCACGGCCATGGTGGTGGACATTTCCTTGCCATCCGCTTCAAAGGCGAAACGCGCGTAATCCGCCATGGCCGGTATGGCGACGTGCTCACTGCCCTTGTTACGCGCAGGCAGATAACCACCCAATGCGTTGCGACGTTCACGCAGATAGCGCATTTCCTGGCTGTCTTCAGCCGGGCGATAAAAGCGCAACTGCGCCACATCATCATCCGACAGCGGCAAGGCGAAGCGATCCCGAAACGCCTTGAGCGCATCGATATCCAGCTTCTTGGCCTGGTGCGAGGTCATGCGTGACTCCCCCGCGCCGCCCATGCCGTAGCCTTTTTTGGTCTTGGCGAGGATGACCGTCGGCTGGCCTTTGTGCGCCTTGGCGGCGGCGAACGCGGCATACAGCTTGCGCAAGTCATGCCCGCCACGCTTTAGGGCATCAATCTCGGCATCCGACATGTGCGAGACCAGTGCCTGGATCTCCGGATCTTGCTGGAAGAAGTGCAGCAAATTGTAGGCACCATCCTTAGAACCCAACGTCTGGTACTGGCCATCGACCGTCTGGGCGAAGCGTTGCAACAAGGCGTTGTGGGTGTCCCGGGCAAACAGCGGGTCCCAGTCCGAGCCCCAGATCACCTTGATCACATTCCAGCCAGCGCCGGTAAACAGCGCTTCAAGTTCTTGAATGACCTGACCGTTACCGCGCACCGGGCCATCCAGACGCTGCAAGTTGCAGTTGACGATAAAGGTCAGGTTGTCGAGCTTCTCCCGCGCCGCAAGCGTGAGCCCGGCAATCGACTCGGGCTCATCCATTTCACCGTCACCGAAGACGCCCCAGACATGGCGCTCGGCGGTATCGGCCAAGTGGCGGTGTTCGAGGTAACGCATGTAACGCGCCTGATAGATCGCACTGATCGGACCGATGCCCATCGAGCCGGTCGGAAATTGCCAGAAGTCCGGCATCAACCAGGGGTGCGGATAAGAACTCAGGCCGTTGCCGCCGACTTCCTGGCGATAGTTCGCCAGTTGTTCTTCAGACAAGCGCCCCTCAAGGAACGCACGGGCATAGACCCCAGGCGCCGAGTGCGGCTGGAAAAACACCAGATCGCCGCCATGCAGCTCATCACGGGCACGGAAAAAATGGTTGAACCCCACCTCGAAAATTTCAGCGGCAGAGGCGTAACTGGCGATATGCCCGCCCAGTTCGCCGTAGGCCTGATTGGCGCGCACCACCATGGCCAATGCATTCCAGCGAATGATTGCGGTAATCCGTTCCTCGACGGCCAGGTCGCCCGGGTAAGGCCCCTGGCGTTCAATCGAAAGGGTATTTCGATAGGCCGAGTACGGATGCACCTGCGCGGTGACGCCAAGTACTCTTGCGTGTTGCTCCAGTTGTTTGAGTAAAAACTGGCCGCGTTCACAGCCGGCCTCCCGCACCACGGCTTCCAGCGACTCCAGCCACTCCAGGGTTTCATCGCGATCACTGTCAACCGGCAGACGTTCGTTTGGCACACCCATGGTGGCCTCCTTGATTATTATTTGAGGGCGCAGCTGTAGTCGCTGTCGAGGCACGAGGGCTGCGATGCGGGCCGCAGGACCGCCGTTTCATCTCTCGCAGCCTCGTGCCTTTGCAGCGACTACAGGCTTTGGGTGAAGGTGTCGCGGTAGGCGTAAAGGCCCGGAGTGCCGCCGGTCATAACGAACAGCACGTTATCGCCAGCGCGGTAGCGGCCTTGGCGAAGGTCGGCCAGCAGGCCTGCGAAGGCCTTGCCCGAGTACACCGGGTCAACCAGCAGCCCTTCGCAACGGGCCATCAGGCGCACGGCTTCGATCATCGCCGGTGTCGGCAGCCCGTAGCCTTCCCCCAGTTGGCTGCCATCGATATGGATGGCCTGCGGCGCAAGGGTGGCTGCATGACCGAGCAGCGCCAGCGCCTCTTGAGTCAGCTGCCGCGTCCTGCTTGCAGAGGTTTGCTGATCGGCCAGCACCGACCAGGACTTCACGGTCGAAGCCCCACGCCCCAGCAGCTCAAAGCCTGCCGCGAGCCCGGCATGGGTGCCCGCACTGCCATTGGGGATCACCACTTCGCTGAAATGAACGCCCAACTCGATCTCTTGCTGCGCGATTTCTGCCGCGCAACGGGCGTAGCCCAGGCTACCCAACGGCGTCGAGCCGCCAGTGGGAATGACCATGACGTTGCGCCCCGCTGCTCTCAATTCATTGGCCCGGTGCTCAGCGGCGGCCAGGGCGTCGGCCCCCTTGGCCAGCACCTGTAGCCGGGCACCAAACAGCTGATCCAGCAAGACGTTGCCGTTGAGTTCGTAATCGGTGTCGGCCTTGGGCACCGAGCGGGCCAGAATCAACTCGCAGGCCATGCCCAGTCGGGCACACACCGCCGCCGTCAAACGCGCATGGTTGGACTGAATCCCGCCAACCGTAATCAGCGTATCAACACCGTTTTTCAGCGCGGCACCGAGGTGGAACTCCAGCTTACGCAGCTTGTTGCCGCCACCGCCGATGTGCATGTGATCATCACGCTTGAGGTAAAGGCCGACGCCTTGCTCGCGCAAGCCCAACTCCTGCTCAAGCCGCTCGGCGCGTTGAATGCGGGTGGCGCCCTGCAACACATCTGCCCGGGGAAAGGCCGCCAAAGCCTTGTCCAGTCTGGTTTGCATGTTCTGTGACCTCATCGCTGATGTTTATTCTTAATTAATATAGGAACAAACCAGCGGGTAATAAACGCACTGAAAGTTAGTACTTGTATAACCTGAGGTTCGTAATTAATGTCGCCTGCTGTTCAGGCCGCAAACTGCGCTATAAGGGTTTTCAGTTTTTTATCTGTACAGCCAGAAGGCATTTTTTATGAGCAAGCTCAGGCAAATGGAAGTCTTTGTGGCGGTCGTCGAGGCGGGCAGTTTTGCTGAGGCTGCGGTTCAGGTGGGCATGTCGGCGGTCATGGTCGGGCGGCATATTCAGAGCCTTGAAACGGCCTTGAACACCCGGCTGATTCAGCGAACAACGCGCCGCCAGTCCGTCACCGGTGAAGGCCGGTTGTTTTACGCCGAAGCCAAAACCGCCCTTGAGCAAATCGAGTACGCCTTCAAGCGCGTCGAGGCCTCCACCGACAAACCCAGCGGCCTGCTGCGCGTGACCGCGCCGATGACCCTGGGCAGTGCGTTGATTGGTCCACTCGTCACCGAGTTCATGCAGTTGTACCCCGAGATACAGATTGAGCTGATCTTGAGCAATAAGGTCGTGGACCTCTATGAAAGCTCATTTGATCTGGGCTTCAGGATTTCCGAGCGGGTGGACGTCAATCTCGTCTGCAGGCCACTGCCGCCCTACCGGATGGTGATCTGCGCGGCGCCCAAATACCTCGCCACCTGGCAGGCGCCGCAGACCCCGGAGGACCTTTCTACACACCGGATTTTGACCCACACCTCGTGGAACAATCGCTTTGCCTGGCCCTTGCGCCAAGGCAACAAGGACATCCCATGGCCTGAGCGGGCGGTCCTCAAAAGCAACGATGGCAAGGTGCTGCTTGAAGCGGCCATTGCCGGCTGCGGAATCTTGATGCAGCCGGATTTTCTGGTAGCCGCGGCATTGGCCAGTGGTGAGTTGGTGCCGCTGATGAGTGCCTGTGCACCGGAGCCCAAGCCGGTGCAAATGGTCTATTTGCGCTCAAAAAAATCACTGCCCAAGCTGAACGCCTTTGTCACGTTCATCAGCGAACGGCTGGGCTCGTCCACGCCTGAGCAACACGCTCACTGACCGAAAATAGACGTTCGATGCTCGATCCACTTGAGCAACTCTTCAGCCCCTACCGATTGCGGCTTGTTGAGCTTGACCAACAGCCGGGCATGCACATTCTGAAACAGCGGGTGATCGATTGAGCGGGTCACCAGCGCACCGCTGACCCGGTCGTTGAAGGCCGAGAACTCGCTCATCATGGTCACCGCATCACCGCTCATCACATACCGCCTGAGGGCCGTCAGGGAGTTGGTGACCATGGCCGGGCGAATGGACAGGTTTTCGGTATGCAGCACGAGCTGAATGATTTGTCCCAGGCCGTATTCCGACGGCATCACTGCCAGCGGGTAACGCAAGATGTCTTCCAGCTTCAACGGCTCGCTGAGCTGCGCCAACGGATGGCCCGAGCGCATCAGTAAACGAACCGGCTGCAAGGACGACGCGCGATAGGTCACGTCAGGGTGCGCCGGAGGATTGTAGGCCAGACCAATGCTCGCGGCGCTTTGCGCGACTTCGTCAAGCACGCTGTTGACCGGCAACACGTCCAGCGTGATGCGAATGCCTGGATAGGTGTCGGTGAATTCACTCAAGACCTTATCAATCAGCAAGTCGATAAAGCCCTCACTGATAACAATCCGGATATCCCCTTCCCTCAAGCCTTTGAGCCCGCGCAAGCGGTCTTCGAGGTGTTCTTGCTGCGCCTGGCAGCCACGCCAGAACTCCAGAAGAAACTGCGCCGCTTCAGTCGGCACCACACCGCGGGCTTGGCGTTCAAACAAGACGGTGCCGACCTCTTCCTCCAGCAATTGAATTTGCCGGGTAATCACAGAAGGCGCGGTGTTCAGATTCTCCGCCGCTCCGCGAATGGAGCCGCTGGAGAGGACTTCATAGAAATAGCGCATTCGACGTTGATTCAGATCTCTCACGATAAACCTGCTGCTCAATGACTGTTGCTTACAGAGCAACGCTAGCATTAAAAAGTTGCTCTTGCTCACGCAAGGTTTCCACTTGAATATCGATCGAACAATAAAAAGATCCCGTGGAGAGCCGTATGCACAGCAGCAAGCCAGCGAGTGAGCTTTCAGCCATCTATCGAAAGATTGACTGGCGGTTATTACCTTTTTTGCTCGTGTGTTACTTCGTGGCGTATCTGGACCGGGTCAATGTGGGCTTTGCCAAGTTGCAAATGCAAAGCGACCTGAACTTGTCCGATGCCGCTTATGGGCTGGGCGCCGGTATCTTTTTTATCGGCTACGCCTTGTTCGAGACGCCGAGCAACCTGCTACTGCCCAAGATCGGCGCACGCAAGACCCTCAGTCGAGTGATGATCTTATGGGGCACCACATCGGCCTGCATGATGTTCGTCGAAACGGAACGGGCGTTTTACGTCTTGCGCTTTTTCCTCGGGGTATTTGAGGCCGGATTCGCGCCGGGCATGTTGTTCTATTTGACCTATTGGTACGGCCGCGAACGGCTGGGGCAAGTGCTGGCAATCGTCATGCTGGCAGCGCCGCTGGGCGGGATCTTTGGCGCGCCGCTCTCGGTATGGCTAATGACTGCGTTCGAAGGCGTACACGGTTTGTCCGGCTGGCAATGGATGTTCTTTCTGGAAGCCATCCCCGCTGTGCTGCTGGGCGTGCTCGCCCTGAAAGTATTGAGTGACAAACCGGCCACCGCGCCATGGTTGAGTGAACCTGAAAAACAGGCACTGGCAGCGCACATCGGCACAGGTCGGGGCGATCACCATTCGTTCAAAGAGGTATTGAAAGACCCGCGGGTTTACCTGATGGCAGCGGGGTATTTCTGTTTGATCTGCGGCATCTATGCCATGAGCTTCTGGCTGCCGACCATCATCAAAGAGTCAGGTATCCACGACACCATGCAGATCGGCTGGTACTCGGCCATTCCTTATATCGGCGCGATGGCGGGCATGTTGATCTTTGCCCGGACCTCCGACCGTTTCTATGAACGGCGCTGGCACACAGCCCTTCCGGCATTGATAGGTGCGATCTGCCTGACCGCGTCGGTGATCTACAAGACCCACTTCGGGTTATCCCTGCTGTTCCTGACCTTGGCCACCACCATGATGTGGTCAGCCTACACGGTGTTTTGGGCCATCCCATCGCAGCACTTAAAGGGTGACGCGGCCGCAGGCGGCATTGCCGTCATCAACACCATCGGGCTTACCGGTGGTTTCCTCAGCCCGACATTGATGGGCTACGCCAAAACGGCCACGGGCAACTCTGACTCGGGCCTGGTGTTTATCTCGCTGATTCTGCTGCTGGGGGCCGTGCTGCTGGCTGCAAATAAACCTGAACACGCTCAGCAAAGAGCAGCGTCTACCCAAACCGTTTAAACCCATTATAAAAAGGTGTCTTTACTGTCATGGCCTATCGAATCCTGGTGGCGGGTTTCCAGCATGAAACCAATACCTTCGCGCCCTCCAAAGCAGAATACGAAAACTTCGTCAGGGGCGAAGGTTTCCCGCAAATGGTCAGGGGCGCGGACGTGCTGAACTTACGCGAGGTCAACATTCCCGCAGGCGGCTTTCTGATTGAGGCCGAACGATTGGGCTATGAGGTGGTTCCAGTGATCTGGGCCGGGGCCAGCCCGTCAGCCCATGTCACCCAGGCAACCTACGAACGCATTGCCAACGAAATCATTCAGGCGGCTGCCAGCCAGACACTGGACGGCCTCTATCTGGACCTGCATGGCGCCATGGTTGCCGAACATACCCATGACGGTGAAGGCACACTGCTGAGCCGGCTGCGTGCCGTGGTTGGGCCGGACATACCGATCGTGGTCTCACTGGACCTGCACGCCAACGTGACCGATTTGATGCTCGAACAGGCCGATGCCATGGTTGCCTTTCGAACCTATCCCCACGTGGACATGGCTGAAACCGGCATAAAAGCCGCGCAATTGCTTGATCTGCGACTGCGTTGCGGGAAACTGCAGTGCGCCAGTCTGCGACTGCCCTTCCTGATTCCGGTCAATGGCATGTGCACCCTGCTGGAGCCCGCGCGCAGCCTTTACCAGCAACTGGAGCACCTTGAGTCTGAAGGCCTGTCGCTGTCCTTCACCCCCGGCTTTCCGGCCGCCGATTTCGAAGAGTGCGGGCCGGTCATCTGGGGCTATGGGCTGGATTCGCAGGCGCTGCAAGCCGCCGTCGGCACTCTGTATGACAAGCTGGTCGGCGAAGAAGATCAGTGGGAAGTGCCGCTACTGCTTCCAGACGATGCCGTGCGCCAGGCCATGGCATTGGCAGCGTCGGCCCAACGCCCCATCGTGATTGCAGACACCCAGGACAACCCCGGCGCAGGTGGCGACGCCAATACCATGGGCATGCTCAAAGCCCTGTTAAGCCACCATGCGCGTAACGCCGCCATCGGTTTGATCTATGATCCTGCAGCCGTTCAGGCCGCGATTGCCGTCGGGCTGGGCGGTTTTATTGACATCGCGCTGGGTGGGCAATCCGGCGTGCCGGGGGATGAGCCATTACAAGGCCGCTTTGAAGTCACCCACCTGTCTGACGGCCGCTGCCGCTTCGAAGGCCCCATGATGAATGGCATGGACGTTGATGTCGGCCCGGTGGCGGGTCTGAAAATCGACGATGTGAGCATTGCCGTCAGCTCAAGCAAATGCCAGATGCTGGACCGTACCCTGTACCGGCTGGCCGGCATCGACCCTGAAAAAAAGAGCGTGCTGGTCAACAAAAGCTCCGTGCATTTTCGCGCCGACTTCCAACCCATCGCCGAGCACATCCTGGTGGCCAAAGCACCCGGTCCGATGACCGCAGATCCGGCGGACATCCCGTGGACAAGGTTGCGTGAAGGCATCCGCTTAAAGCCCAACGGGCCTGCGTTCCATCACTGAATCAAAAAGGATGACCTGAGCATTTCGTGCAGATGCACTGCCGCATGATGGGACGTATCCGTCAGCAGATAAACGTGATGCTCAGGCAAGCCAGGCAACGCCATCTGAAGAATCAGCGAACCGTCATCGGCCGCCCCCTGGGCTTCCACAATGCCCAACGCCAAACCACTTCTCACACACGCCAATACAGCGTGGGAATTGGCACTCTCCAGCAGGATCCGGTAACGGATCCCGGCGGCTTTCAAGATCGCCAGCGCTGACTCCCGGTACGGGCAGCCACTCAATTGCAGGGCAATGGGCAAAGGCTGATCTGGATCGTACTTGAAGCCAGCAGCCGCCGCCCAGCACGGCTGTGTAGAACGCAGCCGCTCAGCATGGCTCAGCTGCTCATGACTGACAGCGATGGTCAGGTCCAGTTGCTTGCGTGCAAACAGGTCGAGCAGTTCAGTACTGGATTTGACCACCACTTCAAGCTCCAGAGCCGGATTGCCCGCGACGAACAGCGGTAAAAAGTCCGCCATCAATTGCTCGGCATAACCGTCCGGCACTCCCATACGAACCTTGCCCGTCATCAGTTGTGGCGACAACGTTGCCAACAGCCGGTCATGGGCCATCAAAAAGCGCGTGGTTTCGCCCAACAGTTGCCGCCCCGCGGGTGTCAACTCAACGAGTTGATTGTTGCGGACCAAAAGTTGATGCCCAACCTTTGCCTCAAGTTTCTGGATCTGCGTTGTCACTGCCGAAGGGCTGCGATGGACGTAATCGGCCGCATCCTTGAAGCGCCTGAACCTGGCCACGGCCTGGAAGGTTCTGAGCACATCAATGTCGAGGGCTCTGCCCATGAGGTCACCTGATTTCGTTATGTCGAACCAGCGATTCGATTTATTCAACTGTACAGGGTTTACACCCACTCCTATGGTGGGGTCAACACATGCCAGCCACTGAACGCGCAACCTCAACCGGAGCAAACAAGACCACTCAAACCACCGTATGGAGTGACACCGATGAGCCTGAATGACTTTGTTGTAGATGCCCTCATACGCACCGAACGCTATAAGAACACCCGACTATGGACCGTTGAGAACCACGCCAAGTACTCGACCCTGACCGCCCCCCTGGCCAGTTCTTGCAACCCTTCGCGCTTCAACTTGCAAATATTTCAGCTCATGTGCGCCTTGAATCAGCAAGGCATGGCCGAGGATGGGCTGTGTGCCGACGCCCAAGGCCAGGGCGCACTCAAAGACATTCTCGGCACGCTTGCCGAGCGTCTGGCCCTGCTGAGCGAGAATCGCCATGTGCACTATGTTGAATTAGGCCCTGAACCGATCAAAACCGCGCACTTGCTGGGGCGGATCACTGAGGCTTGCACCTCCCTGCGCTATACCGCCATCGACATCAATCAGACCTCAGAAAGCGTAATGCGTGACGCGGTGTTTCCAATCGTGGAACAGCATGGCAGCTTCAATTACATCGCCGCCGACTATCGAACCGTTGAACGTGCCGACCTGCATCATGAGCAGGACATTACCCTGATTACCTTGCTTGGCTTTCAAGAAGGCAACGAGTTGCCGGTGACCACCGGACGACTCATTCGCAGCCTCGCGAGCGACGCCACATACATCATTTCGGAGATGCAGATCTACGAAGAAGGGCTGCAAAGCAACATCCACGCTTTTTATGCCAACCCGCACATGATCAGGTTTTCGCAGGTAGTTGCCCTGCAGCAAGGCTTCATCCCGCTGGATGAGCATGCTGTCACCCTCGTGAGATTCAAACTGCTGGATGAGCTGATCCATGTGGCCGTCACCCTGCAACCCGTTGAGAAGGGACGCCAACAAGGCTGCCTGCTGACCAATATCTGCCTCAAATACACCCCTGAACAGTTCCGTCGCATCAGATCCCGACACTGCAACTGCAGCGTGCTGGATGAGTTCGCCAGCGGTGATGGCTCTGTGCGTTATCAGATTGCCAAATACCTCCAATAGCAACACCACAGGGAGCCATGAACCATGGATCACACAGACCCGCTACCCCTGTTTGAGCGCGGCGTCGGGCGAGTAAAACTGGCGCTGAAATCCACGTTGAGAAAAAGGTCGCGCAGTGCCTCGCCCGCTGCCGACGAGCAAGCGCTCTGGCGTGACGACCTGCTCTGCCAGGCAAACCTTACGATCAGCGATGCGCGAACACTTGCCGACCTGGGCTACGCCTTGAGCCCGCACCCCGACATACCGGCCGAAACGATCACCGCAGTGGCTTGCGCGCACCGGTTGTTCACGCCCGAAGCCGTGGCGACTCTTCAAGACATCTGCACGCGTCTGGAAGAACATGCAGATGACAGCGACTGGATCATTTCCCGGCGCACACGCGCAGTCACCACGCTATCGCCGTTCATCAACGCCATGATGAACAGTCGCCGCTTCCTGTTGGCCATCTCGCGCATTGCGGGCGTCCCCCTGGTGCCCTACCCCATGCTCAATGCCCGGTCGCAGATCAATTATTTCTATCCCAAGCCTGAGCATGAACAGCAGCAACTCGGTATGTGGCATACCGACGGCACCAACTATGTGCTGAACATTGTGCTAACGCGCTCGTCAGACTACACCGGCGGAGAATTCGTCTTTCATAACAGCACAGTCGAGTCTTTCGACGCCCTTAATCACCGTACGTTCGAAACCGCCCCGCTGATCGAACCCGGTGATGCGCTATTCATTTATGGCAGTCGATTGTTTCATGGCGTTCGGCCAGTAAGCACCGGCCGACGCATGTCGTTGGTGCTGTCCTTCCACTGCCCTTACGCCCGTGAAGATTCCAACCAGTTCTGGCACCTCGCCTCAGACGACGGCATCCCCGCGACCATTCCCAACTGGTTAAAACTGCGCTGGGCCTTACAGCGCTCAGCCGCCAGACAATTCGCACGTATCGGTATCGCGCCCATTACCTTCGAAGAACTGCGCTATCCAGAGAGTTGACTATGTCACGCAGCACGCTGTATCTGTTTTCACTGCAAGCCGTCTTCGTCCTGTCCTGGAGTTCGGGCTTTATCGGCGCCCGCTTGGGCACTGAAGATGCTGGCGCCATCAACCTGCTGTTCTGGCGGTTCCTGCTGGTCACTGCGTGTTTGCTGCCGTTTGTCTGGCAGCGACTGTGGGCATTGTCCCGGGCACAGTTGCGCTATAACGCCATTATTGGCTTCCTGTCTCAGTTCGCTTACCTGGTCAGTGTCTATATCGCCATACGTGGCGGCCTGCCCGCCGGGATAGCGGCGATTATCTGCGCACTGCAGCCACTGATCACCGCCGCCCTGGCCGCACGGGGCAACCACGAGCGCAGCGGCTTGCAAGAATGGCTTGGGCTGGTGATCGGATTCAGCGGGGTCGGCATCGTGATCTGCGGCGAGTATGCCCTGTCCGACAACAACATCGGCATTGGCCTGTATGCCCTGCCATTGATCGCGGCGATCACCCTGTCTATCGCCACGTTGTATCAGCGCCAGCAATCGGTATTGGCAACCGGACACAGCAAGGACGGCCAGCTAATGCCACTGTTTCTACAATCGGCCACCACGCTGGTCCTGCTGTTTGCTGCCGGTTTGGCACTGAATGACATCCAGGTACCCACCCAGGCCAATGTCTGGGTGGCCGTCGGCTGGTTGACGCTGTTCTCAACGTTTATTGCCTACCTCAGCCTGTGGACCCTGCTCAAGCGAATGTCCGCTACTCGCGTGTCGGCGCTGGTCTATCTGGAGCCGCCGGTCACCTTGCTGTGGGCCGCCCTGATGTTTGGCGACGCCCTGCACTGGACCACCTACGTGGGCATTTTGGTGGTGGCCACTGGAGTCCTGATTACCCGGCGGCGCAGCCATGCCTGCGCCGTTTGCAGTGAAGCGTGAGAAGGAAATCAAACTGGGCGACGAGCAATCAGTGGGCAATGCACACCGATTTAAGCTCAGTACAGGCCTCAATCACTGAACGGCCAAATTCACGCCCCATGCCCGATTGTTTAACACCCCCAAATGGCATCGCCGGGTCCAGCAGGACATGGGCGTTGACCCACACGGTGCCGGCTTCGATGCGTGGTACCAGGTTAAGCGCCTTGGTCAGGTCGTTGGTCCAGAGGCTGGCAGCCAGGCCGTAGCGGTTGTCGTTGGCCAGTTCAATCGCGGTGTCCTCATCGTCAAACGGCATGACAGCCAGCACAGGACCAAACACTTCCTCGCGGGCCACCGCCATGCTGTGGTCAATGTCTGCGAGGATGGTCGGCTGCACATAGAACCCCTCGCCTTCCTGCGATTCACCCCCCAACACCACGCGCGCACCTTGCTCGCGCGCCAGTTCGATGTGCTTGAGCACGCTCTGTTGCTGTTTACGCGACACCAAAGGGTTGATCGCTGCATCGCAGTTCATGCCTGCGCCCATCGGCAGGGCCGAGACTGCAGCAGCCAGCCCCTCGACAAAACGATCGTGAATCGAGCGGTGCACATAGAAGCGCGATGCCGCAGCACACACCTGGCCATTGTTCAACAGACCGCCGAGGATCGCGCCCTGGATGGCTTTGTCGACGTCTGCATCGGCCAGGATGATCATCGGGTTCTTGCCGCCCAGCTCCAGGGCAAACCGGGTCATATTCTCCATGCAGGCCACGCCGACACTTTTGCCCACAAGGGTGGAGCCGGTGAACGAAACCTTGCTCACCAGTGGGTGGCTGGTCAACCTGCCGCCGACTGAAGCGCCACCGCCGGTCACCACGTTGAATACGCCAGCCGGAATACCCGCCTCAACCGCCAGTTCAGCGAGGCGCATGGCAGTCAGCGGGGTTTCCATCGCCGGTTTGATGATCACCGTGCAACCGCTGGCCAGCGCTGGCATCAGTTTCCAGGCGGCGATCATCAGCGGGAAGTTCCACGGCACGATACCCACCACCACACCGACCGGTTCACGCTTGGTAAACGTGGTGAACTTCGCTCCCTGCGGAAGCGGAATCGACACATCAAAGGTCTGGCCTTCGATTTTCGTCGCCCAACCGGACATGTAGCGCATGAATTCAACGGTGGCATTGAGGTCCAGCGCCCGCGCCATATTGATCGACTTGCCCTGACTCAGCGTTTCAAGTTGCGCCAGTTCCTCAGCGTGTTCTTCAACCAGGCGAGTGAAATTCAGCAGGATCCGTTCGCGATCGGCCGGACGCAAACCAGACCACACACCCGATCTGAAAGCCGCGCGAGATGACTGTACAGCCCGTTCAACCAGGTGCGGCGGCGCATCCAGGGTTTCGCACAGCACTTGACCGGTCGCCGGGTTTAGTACTGCAATGGTTTGCCCATCTGCCACTACCCATTGGCCGTCAATAAAGCAGCCATGGCGACGGTCAAGGAATGCGGCAACCTGCGGCAGGATTTCAACGTTGCTCATAAAGCACCTTTCTTTCAATTGAGTTGCAAGCCGTTCACTGTGACCGGCAAGGTTGACGCGATTGTCGATGCTCAACGCCAAGCCGGGTTTTCCCTGCGTGCCAGTTGTATTGGCTGATTTGCCAAACGTTGCGCAACCTGGATCGCAGGCAGAACAACGGTTGCGAATATGGCGGCCTGACAATTCAGGCACGCAGCACAAGGATTTTGGCGAGAATCCAAAAGCATCCCTCCACGCGCTGTAGCAAAGTGCTGCCTGACACTGTCCTCGGTTTACCTCAAGGAAATCAGAAATGCTTTCGCCCGCCGCTTTGCTCAAACGAACGCCCCTGGCCCGACTCGCACTGGCCATTGCCCTGGGCACCTTAGGCCTGCCCGGTTTGCAGTCCAACGCCCACGCCCATGGCGGCGCCGCCGAAATGGTGCCGCTGCAGTCAACCCTTGAAGCGTTTGGCGCCACCGTCAAATGGGACGATTACGCCGATGTGTTTGTGATTGCCAAGGACGGCGCCTACCTCAAGGTGAAACCCGACAGCAAAGTCGCCGTGCTCAACGGCAAGCGCATGGAGTTGACAGTGCCAGTGGTGTTCAAGGGCAAGACGGCGTTCATGTCCAAAGACTTCATCAACCAGGTGTTCCAATCCGGCCTGGACAAAACATTTGTCATCGAAACCCGCCCTAGCCCGCTCAACCCGCTGAGCGCGGATGAGATCAACACTGCGGTCGAGATCATCAAGACATCCGGGCACTACACACCGGGTTTGCGTTTCACCGAAATCTCGGTGCATACCCCGCCCAAGGACCAGGTGTGGAATTTCATCTACACCGGGCAAAAACCTGCGCAGTCGCGCCAGGCCAATATCGTGGTGCTGGATGGAAAGCACGTAATTGAAGGCCAGGTCGACCTGGACAGCAAAACCCTGTTGTCGTGGAAGCCCATTGAAGGCGCTCACGGCATGGTGTTGCTGGACGACTTTGCCACCGTGCAATCCGTGATCGATACCAGCCCCGAGTACGCCCAGGCGCTGGCCAAACGTGGCATCAAAGACATTAAAAAAGTGGTGACGACACCCCTCACCGTGGGCTATTTCGACGGCAAGGACGGTCTGACCCAAGACAAGCGCCTGCTGAAAATCGTCAGCTACCTCGATGTTGGTGACGGCAACTACTGGGCCCATCCGATCGAAGGGCTGGTCGCGGTGGTCGACCTGGAGCAAAAGAAGCTCATCAAGGTCGAGGATGGAGGAGTGATTCCGGTCCCCATAAAAGCCACCCCCTACGATGGTCGCGATCGCAAGAGCGTCGCGCTAAAGCCGCTGGAGATCATCGAGCCGGAGGGCAAGAACTACACCATTACCGGCAACAGCATTCACTGGCAGAACTGGGACTTGCATGTGCGTCTCGACTCACGGGTCGGGCCGATCCTGTCTACCGTCACTTATGACGACAAGGGCAATAAACGCAAAATCATGTACGAGGGCAACCTGGGCGGCATGATCGTGCCGTACGGGGATCCGGACGCAGGCTGGTATTTCAAGGCGTACCTGGATTCGGGCGACTACGGCATGGGCACGCTCACCTCGCCGATTGCCCGTGGTAAAGACGCTCCGCAAAATGCCGTGCTGCTGGATGCAACCATTGCTGATTACACCGGTGCACCCACCACAATCCCTCACGCTCTCGCTGTGTTCGAACGCTACGCCGGTCCAGAGTACAAACATCAGGAAATGGGCCAGCCCAACCTGAGCGCCGAGCGACGTGAATTGGTGATCCGCTGGATCAGCACCGTGGGCAACTACGACTACATCTTCGACTGGGTCTTGCAGCAGAACGGCACCATTGGCATCGACGTAGGCGCCACGGGTATCGAAGCGGTCAAGGGCGTGAAAAGTAAAACCATGCATGAAGCAACCGCCAAGGAAGACACTCGCTACGGCACCCTGATCGACCACAACATCGTCGGCACCACCCACCAGCACATCTATAACTTTCGCCTGGACATGGACATTGACGGGGAAAATAACTCACTGGTCGAAATAGACCCGGTCATCGCGCCAAACGACCGTGGCGGACCCCGCACCAGCACCATGCAGACTAAACAGCGGGTGGTCAGCACCGAACAACAAGCGGCACAGAAATTCGACCCGTCGACCGTGCGCCTGCTGAGCAACCTTAATAAGGAAAACAAAGTCGGCAACCCCGTGTCCTACCAACTGATCCCGTATGCCGGTGGTACTCACCCGGTGGCCAAGGGCGCCAATTTCGGCAAGGACGAATGGCTCTACCACCGTTTGAGCTTCATGGACAAACAACTCTGGGTGACGCGCTACAACCCGGACGAAAAGTACCCGGAAGGCAAATACCCGAATCGCTCGCAAACCGACACCGGGCTGGGGCAGTTCACCCATGACAACCAGTCCATCGACAACACCGACAATGTGGTGTGGCTCACCACCGGTACAACCCACATCGCCAGGGCCGAGGAATGGCCGATCATGCCGACCGAGTGGGTACACGTGTTGTTGAAACCGTGGAACTTCTTCGATGAGACTCCGACGCTGAACCTCAACGCGGCAAAATAACCTGTATAAGCCATGCCCCTGTCACCCTGGTGACGGGGGCATTGTTGTTTCAGGCGTACTGCTTGCGGTATTCACCAGGCGAAATACCAAAGCGCGACTTGAACGCGGTAGAGAAGTAGCTCGAATCGGAAAACCCCCACGAGTAACCCAGTGCCGACAACTTCTGTTCGGTACGCGACTGACGAAGGGATTCGGCACACAGGTCAAGGCGGCGATTTTTGATATAGCGCGCAACCACCAGGCCCTTGCGGGCAAACATCCGATACAACCCGCGCATCGATACCCCCACCTCCCGCGCCAGCAGTTCGGGGCAGAGGTCTTCCGAGCGAATATGCTCATCGATATAGCCGAGGGTCTTGCGAAAAATACGCTCATGCACATCATCGACGCCTTCACTCTGGCTGATGGCGGGGCGCAGCAGGCTGATCACGGCATCCAATGTCGCTTCGCTTTCCTGCTGGCTCAGGTTGGTCTGACGTGCAGCGTCCAGTATCAAGTGGTGCGACAGCGTGGCAATGGGTGACTTCCCGCCGATCCGGTGGCCGCACTTGACCGGGGTATAACGCAAGGACTGCTCGATCAGCCGGTGCGGCAGGATCAATGACAACTGTCGGGAGTTTTCGTGATAGGTGAAATCGCTGGGCTGGGAAGCATCGATCAAGGTGATGTCACCGGCGCACAGCGACACCCGGTTGTCGCCCTGCGCCATGCAGGCGCTGCCGTCAAGCTGGAACACCGCAAAGTACTTGCCGCCTTCGCTCGCGGCAACTTCCTTTGGCGTGCGGTACAGCCGCGCCTGGCAAGCATCGACAAAGCTGAGTTTGAGTGCACCGCTCTGGTACTCACGGATGTGACCGGAAAACTCATCGCCCAAGGTTTGCGCACTGAAGGCACCGCAGATGCGGTTGACCTGATGGATCCATTGATCGAACCCGTCACGGCGCTGTGCAATTGAAGAATTCATGTGAGGCCTCACGCAGGTTTATTGTTTTTATCTACGTTGATCCACGCTAAAACGAACAGCGACTCTGCTGGGATGATGGCGGCCTATTTAAGCCCGCCAAAACGCCGATAGAAACTCTCTCCGACATCCGGCAACGGCCCATCGGCTGTTTCCAGTGCACTGTTCAACCACTCCTCCGCCTTGGCGAAGATCAAACGGTAGATATTTCGGCACAGCTGTCGTGCAGCCCGGCCCTCCCAGTCGCCGGGCAGCAGTTCGTCCGGCAACTGTGGGTCACGCAGCAGCAATTTACGGTACTCATGCACTAGCAGAAGACGTGCCAGGAAGCAGTCGCTGGGCAGCAAATTGTCCTGCTCGCGCAGGGCTTGCCAGAGCGGTCGGAACAACTTGATGAACTCGCTGTAATGGGTCGCCAGCTCCTCGATGTTCCAGCTTTCGCGGACCTGCAGACGCAAGGCCTTGGAGGCCATTACATCCTGCGCGGTGGTCTCGAAGACAATGGTGTCTTCCTGGGCATCAAGGTCGGCCAGGGTCGCGTTCACGTCGGCACGATCACTGCGTGGACAGGCCAGCAGCACCGGAGAAATTGCACCAAAACCTTGCCACTCCAGCTCTTCGCGCACTTGTTTGCGCTTGTCCTGAGCCAGTTGTGTGAGCATTACCAGGCACCACGAGCCATCCCAGGCCGGGACGGTAGAGCTGTAGACCCGCTTGAACGCCTTGTCGAAACGCCGACGCCCAGCACCGGTGAGGCTGTAGTAACTGCGCCGGCCGACTTTTTCGGCGCTCAGCCAGCCTTCCTTGGTCAGGCGAAAGATCGACGTGCGGATCAGCCGCTCATTGATCCCGACAGGCTCGAGCAGTTGAATCAAACTCCCCAACCAGACCGTTCCGCCATGGGGCTCAATGGCATCCCCGTACAAGGTAATGATCAGAGAACTGGCGCGAATCGGCGTTTGCTCCTGAAAGCGCGTAATCAGTTGGTTCAAGGGGGTCAGGGACGACATGGACGTACCGGGCTGAAAAAAGAAAGGAATATACCGAAAAATTCGGCGCCAGAGTTCACTGGACGCTGCGCTTGGGGCGCAAACCGCTGTCGCTGATACGCGGCCGGTCGGGCTCCGGCTCGCCAAGCGGCTCGCATTCTTGCATCTGCGTCAAGCAACGCTGGGCCAGGCGCTGATATTCAAGCGTGCCCGCGCGCTTCCAGGCCACTTCTTCATCACTGAGAGTGCGTTTGACGCTGGCCGGTGTGCCCATGACCAATGACTGCGGCGGGCACTCGAAACCGGCTTTAACGAACGCCGCCGCCGACACAAATGAGCGCTCACCGATGCGCGCATGGTCCATCACCACGGCATTCATCCCCACCAGCGCATCAGCGCCCACCCGACAGCCGTGCAAAACCGCGCCATGGCCGATGTGGCCGTTGCGCTCCACCACCGTATCGCTGTCCGGAAAACCATGCATGACGCAGGTGTCCTGAACATTGGCGCCCTCTTCGAGCACGATCCGCCCGAAATCACCGCGCAAACTCGCCAGCGGGCCCACGTAGCAATGCGGGCCAATGATCACATCGCCGATCAGCACCGCTGAAGGGTGGACATAGGCGGTGGGATCGACCACCGGGGTCAGGCCATCGAGGCTGTAACAGGTCATGAACGCTTCCTTTTGACTCAGTGCCTGGCGTATTCGCAAAGCGATGCCAATGTTCGGGCATTTTGTATCACATCACTTTTGTAATCACAATTTACAAAAAAGCGTATCACTTAAAAACCTCTCATCAGCAACCCCGTAAAATCGGCCATACAACGCCTTTAAAGCGCATAAAATCGCGGCTCTCAGATCATAAACCCTCATTAAAAAGCGCTACACAAAAACTCAAATCAACATAATAAGACACGTTAAATTAATTTTATCGTTGCATTTGTGTATCACGTCAAAGCTATACTTGGGCAAAACCGGCCCCTCAGGCCGATCCAATAATGAGCCGGCTGACCGCCGAGCGTGCACCGTGAGGGCATCCGCCATGCCATTAACCCTTGCCGTCGAGTTCATCGAGCCCGGCGTGCGTTTGATTACCTTGCAGCGCCCGCAAGCCTTGAACGCCCTGACCACCCAATTGCTTGGCGAACTGGCCGACGAACTGAACGCTGCGCAAAGCGATCACAACACCCACGCGGTGGTCATCACCGGCAGCGCCAAGGCCTTTGCCGCAGGCGCCGACATCAACGAAATGGCCGAACGCAATCTGGTCGGCATCCTCGACGACCCGCGCCAGGCGTCCTGGCAGACCCTCACTCGTTTCAGCAAGCCGTTGATTGCAGCGGTTAACGGGTTTGCCCTGGGCGGTGGCTGCGAGCTGGCAATGCATGCCGACATCATCATCGCGGGTGAAGACGCACGCTTCGGCCAGCCGGAAATCAACCTGGGGATCATGCCCGGCGCGGGGGGCACCCAACGTCTGCTGCGCGCCGTGGGCAAGTCGATGGCCATGCAAATGGTCCTGACCGGCGAGCCGATCAGCGCCCGCCAGGCCCTGCGCTCAGGGCTGGTGAGTGAAGTGACCCAGCCCGAATTCACTGTCGAACGCGCCCTGCACATCGCCCACAGCATCGCCACCAAGGCGCCGCTGGCCGTGCGTCTGGCCAAAGAGGCGCTGCTCAAGGCGATGGACACCGACCTTGCCAGCGGCCTGCGCCTGGAGCGCCATGCTTTCACCCTGCTGGCCGGCACCCGTGACCGCGATGAAGGCATTCGTGCCTTCCAGGAAAAGCGCCGACCGGCCTTCACCGGCGAATAAACCGCGCACTCGAACGACTTCTCAAGCGAGCATCAAGACCATGACTTTCGAACACATTGTGTTTTCCATTGAGGCCGGCGTTGCGCTGCTCAGCCTCAACCGCCCCGAGCAGCTCAACAGCTTCAACACGCAGATGCACGGCGAGGTCAAGGAAGCCCTGAAACAGGTACGGCAAAACCCCGAAGTACGGGTATTGCTGCTGACCGGTGAAGGCCGCGGCTTTTGCGCCGGGCAAGACCTCAGCGACCGCAATGTGGCGCCCGGCAGCGAAGTGCCGGACCTGGGGCTATCCATCGAGAAATTCTACAACCCGTTGATCCGCCAACTGCGCGACCTGCCCATGCCGGTGATTTGCGCCGTAAATGGCGTGGCGGCCGGGGCCGGGGCCAATATCCCGCTGGCCTGCGACCTGGTGCTGGCGGCGCGCTCGGCCAGCTTTATCCAAGCCTTCTGCAAAATCGGCCTGATCCCGGATTCCGGCGGCACCTGGACCTTACCTCGTCTGGTCGGCATGGCACGGGCCAAGGCCCTGGCCCTGCTTGGCAATAAACTGAGCGCCGAACAAGCGGAACAATGGGGCCTGATTTACCGCTGTGTAGACGATGCTGAACTGCGCAACGAAGCCCTGATCCTCGCCCGCCACCTGGCCACGCAACCGACCTATGGCCTGGCGCTGATCAAACGCAGCCTCAATGTCAGCCTGAGCAACACCTTCGATGAACAATTGGAGCTGGAAAAAGACCTGCAACGCCTGGCCGGGCGCAGCGACGATTACCGTGAAGGCGTCAGCGCCTTCATGGAAAAACGCAGCCCGCGTTTCAAGGGGTGCTAGCCATGAGTGCTCTCAACCTCAATGCCCGCATCGGCGTGATTGGCGCCGGGGCCATGGGCGCCGGGATCGCCCAGGTCGTAGCGCAGGCCGGCCATCAGGTGCTGTTGCTGGACAACCGTCCGGGCGCTGCTGCCCAGGCCATTGACAACATCGATCGGCAACTGGGCAAACGCGTCGAAAACGGCAAGCTCGCCGCAGAAGCCCGAGACGCCACCCTCGCCCGCCTGCACCCGGTCGAAAACGCACAAGCGCTGGCTGACTGCGCATTGGTCATCGAAGCCATTGCCGAGAACCTCGAGGCCAAGCGCGCGCTGTTTGTGCAGTTGGAGAGCCTGTGCAGTACACAATGCGTGTTCGCCAGCAACACCTCGTCGCTGTCGATCACCGGCATCGCCGCGCCACTCAAGCACCCGCACCGCCTGCTCGGCCTGCATTTTTTCAACCCGGCGCCGGTCATGGCGCTGGTGGAAGTGGTGTGTGGCGTGGCCAGCGACCCGGTGCTCGCCGACTGCTTGTACGACACCGCTAAGGCCTGGGGCAAAAAACCGGTGCACACGCGCTCCACGCCCGGATTTATTGTTAACCGTGTCGCCCGGCCGTTTTACGCCGAAAGCCTGCGCCTGCTGCAAGAAGGCGCAGCCGATTGCCCAACGCTTGATGCGCTGCTGCGTGAAGCCGGTGGCTTCGCCATGGGCGCGTTTGAATTGACCGACCTGATCGGCCATGACGTCAACTACGCAGTCACCTGCTCGGTGTTCGACGCCTATTACGGCGACCCGCGCTTTCAGCCATCACTGGTGCAAAAAGCGCTGGTCGACGCAGGCCGCTTGGGGCGCAAAAGCGGTCAGGGTTTCTACTGCTACAGCGAGCAGGCCGAACGCCCCGGTCCCAGCACTCTGCCCGATGCTCCAGTTGCGCAAACCTGCGTGGTCGAGGGCGACGTGGGTGCTTTACAACCGCTGCTCAGCCGCTTGCAAGACCAGGGCGTTGAGGTCATCAGCCGTGACGGGGGCGGCCTGCTGCGGGTTGGCGATGCGGTGCTGGCCCTGAGTGACGGGCGCATGGCGTGCCAACGGGCGCAGGAAGACGGCCTGCGCAATCTGATAATGCTCGACCTTGCCTTCGATTATCGCCAGGCCACGCGCATTGGTATCAGTTGCGCCGCCGGTATCGACCCGCAGGCTTTTGAACAAGGCGTGGGGCTGCTGCAACGGGCCGGGCTGCACGTCAGCCTGCTCAGTGACACCCCGGCGCTGGCGGTGTTGCGCACCGTGGCCATGCTGGCCAACGAGGCTGCCGACGCGCTGCTACAAGGCGTGGCCTCAGCCACTGACATCGATCTGGCGATGCGCGCTGGAGTCAACTACCCCCAAGGTCCGCTGGCCTGGGCTGACGCCATCGGTCCGGCCTATGTGCTGCGGGTGCTGCACAACCTGCAAGCCACGTACGGCGAAGAACGCTATCGGCCGTCGTTACTGCTGCGCCGCCGGGTCGCTGAAGGGAGAACACTGCATGACTGACCTTGAAGCCATGAACCTGGCCAATCAATGCGCCCAGGCAATGCTCAAACGTGACGCGGCCAGCCAGGCCATGGGCATGCATTTACTGGCAGCAGCACCCGGTTGCGCGCACGTGAGCATGAGCGTGCGCGCAGACATGATTCAGGGTCACGGCACCTGCCACGGCGGCTACCTGTTTGCTTTGGCCGACTCGGCATTCGCCCTGGCCTGCAACAGTTACAACGACGCCACCGTCGGCCTCGGTTGCAGCATCGACTACGTTGCTCCGGCCCGCCTGGGTGACACCTTGAGCGCGGAGTGCCGCGAGCAAAGCCGCGCCGGGCGCACCGGCAACTACGACGTGCGCATTACCAACCAACTGGGCCAGCTGATTGCGCTGTTCCATGGCAAATCCTACAAAGTGCGCGGCACGGTGCTGGCGCAGGAGACCCCCAATGAATGACGCCTTGATCATCGACGCGGTACGCACCCCGATTGGCCGTTATGCCGGCGCCCTGAGCAGCGTGCGCACTGACGACCTTGGCGCGCTGCCGCTGCGTGAGCTGCTGCGCCGTCACCCGCAAGTAGACTGGAACAGTGTCGACGACGTGATCTACGGCTGCGCCAACCAGGCCGGCGAAGACAACCGCAACGTCGCGCGCATGTCGGCCCTGCTCGCCGGGCTGCCAGTGAGTGTGCCGGGCACCACCCTCAATCGTTTGTGCGGTTCCGGGCTGGACGCCATCGGCAACGCCGCCCGCGCCATTCGCTGTGGTGAGGCCGGTTTGATGCTGGCCGGTGGCGTTGAGTCGATGTCACGCGCGCCCATGGTCATGGGCAAGGCCGAGCAGGCGTTTTCTCGCGAGGCTCAGCTGTACGACACCACCATCGGCTGGCGCTTTATCAACCCGCTGATGAAGCAGGCCCACGGCGTCGATTCGATGCCCGAAACCGCTGAAAACGTCGCAGAGCAGTTTGCTATCTCCCGAGCCGATCAGGACGCCTTTGCTTTACGCAGCCAGCAACGCGCCGCGGCTGCCCAAGCCAGCGGGCGCCTGGCCAAAGAAATCGTCGCGGTACAGATTGCCCAGCGCAAAGGCCCGGCCAAAGTGGTCGAGCACGACGAACACCCCCGCGGTGATACCACCCTCGAACAACTGCAAAAACTCGGCACGCCATTTCGTGCAGGCGGCAGCATCACCGCAGGCAACGCCTCGGGGGTCAATGACGGTGCCTGCGCGCTGTTGCTGGCCAGCCCCGCAGTGGCCAAGCGCTTCGGTTTGGTCGCCCGCGGCCGGGTGGTGGCAATGGCCGCCGCCGGTGTCGAACCGCGCATCATGGGCATTGGTCCGGTACCCGCCACCCACAAGGTGCTGGAGCTGGCCAACCTGAGCCTGGCCGACATGGATGTAATCGAACTCAACGAAGCCTTTGCCGCACAAGGCCTGGCGGTTCTGCGCGAGCTGGGCCTGGCCGACAACGACCCACGGGTAAACCCCAATGGCGGCGCCATTGCCCTGGGCCACCCGCTGGGCATGAGTGGCGCGCGACTGGTCACCACCGCCCTGCATGAGCTGGAAGAACGTCGTGGCCGCTATGCCCTGTGCACCATGTGTATCGGCGTCGGCCAGGGCATAGCGCTGATCATCGAACGCCTGGGCGACTAAAAGATTCGCGATTCCCGGGGAGCCGAGCGGTATCCTTGGGGCATGCACTCAAGGCCCGGCATTTAAGCCGGGCTGATAGACAAAAATAATTCGAGTGAACTCATGAACATGCCAATGTCAACGACCGTGCTTAACCCGCTGCTGGACCCGATGGAAACTGCCAGCGTCGATCAATTGCGAGAACACCAGCTCGAACGCCTGCGCTGGAGCCTGGGCCACGCCTACAACAACGTGCCGCTTTACCGTCAGCGCTTCGATGCACTGGGCATTCACCCCAACGACGTCACGTCTCTGGCGGACCTGGCCAAGTTCCCCTTCACCACCAAGAACGACCTGCGTGACAACTACCCGTACGGCATGTTTGCCGTGCCCATGAATGAGGTCGTACGCCTGCATGCCTCCAGCGGTACCACCGGCAAACCGACGGTGGTGGGCTATACCCAGAACGACATCGACACCTGGGCCAATGTGGTTGCCCGTTCAATTCGCGCCGCTGGCGGCCAGCGTGGCGACAAGGTGCATATTTCCTATGGCTACGGCCTGTTTACCGGCGGTCTGGGCGCCCACTACGGAGCTGAACGGCTGGGCTGCACGGTGATCCCGATGTCCGGCGGGCAAACCGAAAAACAAGTGCAACTGATCAAGGATTTCCAGCCGGACATCATCATGGTCACCCCCTCGTACATGCTCAATATTGCCGATGAGCTAGAACGCCAGGGCATCGACCCGCACAAGCTGGCCTTGCGCCTGGGGATCTTCGGCGCCGAGCCGTGGACCGGCGAACTGCGCAGCGCCATCGAAGCGCGACTGGGCATCACCGCACTGGACATCTATGGCCTTTCGGAAATCATGGGCCCCGGCGTTGCCATGGAGTGCGCAGAAAGCAAAGACGGCCCGACCATTTGGGAAGACCACTTCTACCCCGAAATCATCGACCCGGTCACCGGCGAGGTGCTGCCAGACGGGCAAATGGGCGAACTGGTGTTCACCTCCCTGAGCAAGGAGGCGCTGCCCATGATCCGCTACCGCACCCGCGACCTCACGCGCCTGCTTCCAGGTACGGCGCGGCCCATGCGGCGCATCGACAAAATCACCGGGCGCAGCGATGACATGCTGATCATTCGCGGGGTCAACGTGTTCCCGACCCAGGTCGAGGAGCAAGTACTAAAAGTAAAACAACTTTGTGAAAGCTATGAGATCCATCTGTATCGCAATGGCAATCTCGACAGCGTGGACGTGCACGTAGAGCTTAAAGCCGAGCATCAGCACCTCAGCAGCGAACAACAGAGCGCCGTGACCAACGAGCTGAGCCGACATATCAAAACCCATATCGGCATCAGTTCCCGTATCGTTTTGCAGCCGCTGCATTCGCTCAAGCGCTCGGAAGGCAAAGCCTGCCACGTGATTGATAAACGCCCTAAAGCCTGACCACCGGCCTGTAGGAGCGAGCTTGTCGCGCGATCTTTTCAGCATCAAAAGATCGCGAGGCAAGCTCGCTCCTACTGATGATTGACGTACAGCCCCGCTTTTGCGGGGCTTTTTTTCGCCTGGCAAACGCCCAAATACGCCAAAAGCGATACAAAAAATAAATAGAACACACTATTTTGTGTTTGATATTAATTTTTGTATCGCTTATAAAGTTCTCCATGCCTATGAACACATGCAAGGCGGGAGAGCCCCATGTACGCACAGCTTGTAGAAACCGGCGTTAAGCGCATCAAGGACCTGGCGGAGATGTCCGATCAGGAACGCGCCTTCCAGGAAAAAATCGACGCCGAAATCAAGATCGAAGCCAAAAACTGGATGCCCGATGCCTATCGGCAAACCCTGATCCGCCAGATCTCTCAACACGCCCACTCAGAAATCGTCGGCATGCTGCCGGAAGGCAACTGGGTCACCCGCGCACCGTCGCTCAAACGCAAACTGCAATTAATGGCCAAGATCCAGGACGAAGCCGGCCACGGCCTGTACCTGTACAGCGCGATGGAAACCCTGGGCGCCGACCGCGACGAAGAAATCGCCAAGCTGCACAGCGGCAAGGCCAAGTACTCGAGCATCTTCAATTACCCGACCCTGAACTGGGCCGACATGGGCGCGGTCGGCTGGCTGGTGGATGGCGCGGCCATCGTCAACCAGGTGGTGCTGCAACGCACCTCCTACGGGCCCTATTCGCGGGCCATGGTGCGTATCTGCAAGGAAGAGAGCTTTCACCAGCGCCAGGGCTACGAAATCCTCCTGACCATGATGCGCGAAGGCAATCAGGCACAAAAAGACATGGTCCAGGACGCGATCAACCGCCTCTGGTGGCCGTCGCTGATGATGTTCGGCCCCAGCGACGAACACTCCCCCAATAGCGCCCAGTCCATGGCCTGGAAGATCAAACGCCAGAGCAACGACGAATTGCGCCAGCGTTTCATCGACCAAACCATTCCACAGCTTGAACTGCTGGGCTGCACCTGCCCCGACCCGGACCTGAAGTGGAACGCCGAACGCGGTCATTACGACTTTGGCGAAATCCAGTGGAACGAATTCTACGAAGTGCTCAAGGGCAACGGCCCGTGCAACCAGGAGCGCGTCGCCACCCGCCGCAAGGCCATTGAAGACGGCGCCTGGGTGCGCGAAGCCGCCGTCGCCCATGCCCGTAAAAAACACAATAAGAACGCTGCCTGATCCGGAGTTGCCGCTATGTCTGAATGGACCCTTTTTGAAGTCTTTGTGCGCAGCAAGCACGGCCTCAACCACAAGCACGTCGGCAGCGTTCACGCCGCCGATACCACCATGGCCATCGAGAACGCCCGCGAGCTGTACACCCGCCGCAGCGAAGGCGTCAGCCTGTGGGTGGTGCCCTCCAGGTTGATTACCGCCTCGTCGCCGGATGAAAAAGACCCGTTGTTTGACCCGGCCGACGACAAGGTCTACCGCCACGCCAGCTTCTACGAGTTGCCGGCCGAAGTCGGGCACATGTGAGGTCAACCATGAAGCCAACTACTGATCTGATCGAATACCTCCTGCGCCTCGGCGACAGCGCCCTGATCCAGGGCCAGCGCCTGTGCCAGTGGTGCGGCCATGCACCTGCACTGGAAGAAGAACTGGCGCTGATGAACGTCGGCCTCGACCTGGTCGGCCAGGCGCGCAACTGGCTGGAATACGCCGCCGAACTGTTGGATGACGGCCGCGATGCAGACCACCTGGCCTTCCGCCGGGATGAGCGGGCCTATCGCAATTTGCTGCTGGTGGAGCAACCCAATGGCGATTACGCGGTCACCATTCTCAAGCAGTTTTTGTATGACGCTTGGCACCTGCCAGTCCTTGAAGGCCTGAGCCAGTCCAGCGACGAGCGCATCGCCGGTATCGCCGCCAAAGCCGTCAAAGAAGTCACCTACCACCTGCGCCGCTCCAGCGAATGGGTGGAGCGGCTCGGTGACGGCACCGACGAAAGCCACGCGCGCATGCTCGCCGCCCTCCCCGAGGTGTGGCGCTTTACCGTGGAACTGACTAGCGCCGATGACAGCGAACAACGCCTGTGCGAGGCCGCCATCACGCCGGACACCGCCCACGTTGCTGCCACATGGCAAGCCACCGTCAGCGACACGTTTACCCGCGCCACCCTGCCCGTGCCCGCGGCACCGAGCTATTTCTACCTGAACGCGCGACGCGGCCTGCACACCGAACACTTGGGCATTCTGCTGGCCGAAATGCAGTTTTTGCCCCGAGCGTACCCCGATGCAACCTGGTGAGCTGATCGCCAGCGACCTCGGCGCGCGCCCGGTGCAACCCACCGACCTGGCGGCGGCGTGGGCCATCCTTGCGCAGGTCATGGACCCGGAAGTGCCGGTGGTCAGCGTGGTCGACCTGGGTATTGTCCGCGATCTGGCCTGGCAAGCCGGGCACTTGCATGTGGTGGTCACGCCCACCTATTCCGGCTGCCCCGCCACAGAAGTGATCGAGAGCGACATTCGTGAGGCATTGGAGCTGGCCGGTTTTCGCGCACCGCAACTGGAGCGCAAGTTGACCCCGGCCTGGTCCACCGACTGGATCACCCACAGTGGCCGCGAGCGCCTGCGCGCCTATGGCATCGCACCGCCGCAAGGCAGCGCCAGCAAGCGCACGTTGCTCGGCGAAAGCCCGGTGATCGCCTGCCCGCACTGCGCCAGCACCCACACCGAAGTGCTCAGCGAATTCGGCTCCACCGCCTGCAAGGCACTGTACCGCTGCCGCGACTGCCTGGAACCGTTCGACTATTTCAAATGCATCTGAGGCGCCCTCGGCCGTCTTGGTTGGAGAATAACCATGAGTAAGTTTCACAGCCTGACCATCAAGGATGTGCGCACCGAGACCCGTGATGCGGTGTCCATCGCCTTCAACATTCCGCAGCACCTGCAAGACAGTTTTCACTTCACCCAGGGCCAGCATCTGGTCATGCGTACCCTGCTGGACGGTGAAGAAGTACGTCGCTCTTATTCGATCTGCGCCGGGGTCAATGACGGCGAACTGCGAATTGCCGTCAAACGTGTCGCAGGCGGGCGTTTTTCAGCCTTTGCCAACGAGCAGTTAAAGGCCGGGCACAGTTTGGAAGTGATGCCGCCCGCCGGGCATTTTCACGTAGAGCTGGACCCGGCGCGCCATGGCAATTACCTGGCGGTGGCGGCTGGCAGCGGCATTACGCCGATTCTCTCGATCATCAAGACCACCTTGCAGACCGAACCGCACAGCCGCGTGACGTTGCTGTACGGCAACCGCTCCAGCTCCGGCGCACTGTTTCGCGAGCAGCTCGAAGACTTGAAAAACCGCTATTTGCAGCGTTTGAACCTGATCTTCGTGTTCAGCCGTGAACAACAGGACGTCGACCTTTATAACGGCCGGATCAACGCCGAAAAATGCACCCAGCTGTTCACCCGCTGGCTCGACGTCAAGCAACTCGACGCCGCGTTTATCTGCGGCCCGCAAGAGATGACCGAAACCGTGCGCGACTGCCTCAAGTCTGAGGGCATGGCGCCTGAGAACATTCATTTCGAACTCTTTGCCGCTGCCGGCAGCCAGCAAAAACGCGAGGCCCGCGAGGCGGCCCGCCAGATCGACGCGGCAGTCAGCCAGATCACCGTGATCAGTGACGGTCGCGCCCTGGCCTTCGACCTGCCGCGCAACAGCCAGAGCATCCTCGACGCAGGCAACGCGCAGGGTGCCGAGCTGCCGTATTCGTGCAAGGCCGGGGTGTGCTCGACCTGCAAGTGCAAGGTGATCGAAGGCGAAGTGGAGATGGACAGCAACCACGCCCTCGAGGACTACGAAGTGGCTGCCGGATATGTGCTGTCGTGCCAGGCATTCCCGGTCAGCGACAAGGTGGTATTGGACTTCGACCAGCTGTAACACCGTCCCGCCCCACTACAACAATAAGAAGGAGCACACCACCATGTCCCCCGACGACATCCAGCGTATTTGTCAAAACCCCGATTTCATTAAGTTGGTACGCCGCAAGCAAAACCTCTACTGGTCGCTGTCGCTGATCATGCTGGTGATCTACTTCGGCTTTGTGCTGCTGGTGGCGTTCTCCCCGGCCACCCTGGGCCAGCCCCTGAGTGACGGCGTGACCTCGGTGGGCATGCTCGTCGGTGTACTGGTGGTGTTGGCGGCCTTCGCCCTGACCGGCTTTTATGTGTACCGGGCCAACCGGGTCATCGACCCGCTTAACGATAAACTCAAGCAGGAGTGCGCCCTGTGAGCCGCCTCAATGCTGGGTTTGTTTTGCCTTTAGTGATGGTCGCGGACCTGGCGCTTGCCGCCGAGGAAACATCACGGCCATTGAACTGGAACGCCATCGGCATGTTTATGGTGTTTGTGCTGTTTACCCTCGGCGTCACGCGCTGGGCGGCCTTGCGCACACGCTCGGCCAGTGACTTCTACACCGCTGGCGGTGGTATGAGCGGTTTTCAGAACGGCTTGGCGATTGCCGGTGACATGATCTCGGCGGCGTCGTTTCTGGGCATCTCGGCGATGATGTTTCTCAACGGCTATGACGGGCTTTTGTACGCGCTGGGCGTATTGGCCGGCTGGCCGATCATCCTGTTCCTGATTGCCGAGCGCCTGCGCAATCTGGGCAAATACACATTTGCCGACGTGGTCTCGTATCGCCTTGAACAAACGCCGGTACGCCTGACTTCAGCGTTCGGCACCCTGACCGTGGCGTTGATGTACCTGGTGGCGCAGATGGTCGGGGCGGGCAAACTCATTGAGCTGCTGTTTGGCATCGACTACCTCTACGCGGTGATCCTGGTTGGCGTGCTGATGGTGTTCTATGTGACCTTTGGCGGCATGCTGGCGACCACGTGGGTGCAGATCATCAAGGCGGTGATGCTGTTGTTCGGCACCAGTTTCATGGCCTTTATGGTGCTCAAGCATTTTGGCTTCAGCACCGAAGCGATGTTCGCCCAGGCGAGCGCAGTCCACGCCAAAGGCACCGCGATCATGGCGCCGGGCGGCTTGCTAGCCAACCCTGTCGAGGCCATTTCCCTGGGGCTTGGCTTGATTTTCGGCACCGCTGGCCTGCCGCATATTCTCATGCGTTTTTTCACCGTCAGCGATGCCAAGGAAGCCCGCAAGAGCGTGTTCTACGCCACCGGCTTTATTGGCTACTTCTACCTGCTGCTGATCATCGTCGGCTTTGGCGCCATCGTCATGGTCGGCACCGCCCCGGAGTTCCGTGACGCCAGCGGCGCAATCATCGGCGGCAGCAACATGATCGCCGTGCACCTGGCGCAGGCGGTGGGTGGCAACCTGTTTTTGGGGTTCATTTCGGCGGTGGCCTTCGCCACGATCCTGGCGGTGGTGGCCGGGCTCGCACTGTCGGGTGCCTCAGCGGTGTCCCATGACGTGTATGCCTGCGTGATTCGCAAGGGCCAGGTCAGCGAACAGCAGGAAATTCGCGTGTCGCGCATCGCCACCCTGTGCATTGGCGTGCTGGCGATCATCCTCGGCCTGTTGTTTGAATCTCAGAACATTGCCTTCCTTTCCGGCCTGGTGCTGGCAATTGCCGCCTCGGTGAATTTCCCGGTGCTGTTCCTTTCCATGTACTGGAAAGGCCTGACCACCCGCGGCGCCGTACTCGGCAGCCTGTCGGGGCTGGTCTCGGCGATTGTGCTGCTGGTGCTCAGCCCGGCGGTGTGGGTCAACGTGTTGCACCACGACAAGGCGCTGTTCCCGTATTCCAACCCCGCGTTGTTTTCCATGAGCCTGGCGTTTTTCAGCGCGTGGTTCTTTTCCGTGACCGACCGTTCGCCCCGCGCGGTCCTTGAGCGCGGCCGATACCTGGCGCAGTTCATTCGTTCCATGACCGGCATTGGCGCTGCGGGCGCCAGCAAACACTAATCCCATATTTTTAACCCGGAGGAACCGTGATGCCTCACGCCCCTACCCTGCAAAGTTTTATCGCTGGCCGCTGGATCGGCCAACACGGCGCTCAAGTGCTGCGCAGTGCCATCGACGGCCACGAACTGGCGCGCACCCACGAGGAGCGTCTGGACTTTGCCGAAGCCATCGAGCACGGTCGCCATCAAGGCATCAGCGCCCTGCAGGCTCTTGATTTTCAACAGCGCGCCCAGCGTCTCAAGGCATTGGCGTTGTACCTGAGCGAGCGTAAAGAACAGCTCTACGCGCTGTCCCACCACAGTGGCGCGACCCGTGCCGACAGCTGGATTGATATCGAGGGCGGCAACAGCACGCTGTTCACCTATGCCAGCCTCGGCTCACGCGAACTGCCTTCGGGCAACATCGTGCACGAGGGCCCGGCGATGCCACTGAGCAAGCTGGGCACGTTCGCAGGCACGCACATTCTGGTGCCCCGTGGCGGCCTGGTGGTGCACATCAACGCCTTCAACTTCCCGATCTGGGGCATGTTGGAAAAATTTGCCCCCAGCTTTCTGGCCGGCATGCCGTGCATTGTCAAACCGGCCAGCGCCACCAGCTACCTGACCGAGGCCGTGGTGCGTCTGATGGACGAGTCGGGCTTGCTGCCTGCGGGCAGCCTGCAACTGATCATTGGCAGCACCGGTGACTTGCTCGACCGCCTGCAAGGCCAGGATGTGGTGACTTTTACCGGGTCCGCCGACACCGCCGCCAAGCTGCGGGTCAACCCCAACCTGATCCGTCACTCGGTGCCGTTCAACGCCGAAGCTGACTCGCTGAACTGCGCAATTTTGGCCCCGGACGTGAGCCCGGACGATGAAGAGTTCGAACTGTTCATCAAAGAAATAGCCCGCGAGATGACCACCAAGGCCGGGCAAAAATGCACCGCCATCCGTCGCGCCATCGTCCCGGCCAAGCACATCGATGCGGTGGCCAGCCGCTTGCGTGATCGATTGCGTAAAGTCGTGGTCGGCGACCCGTCGGTCGAAGGCGTGCGCATGGGCGCCCTGGCTTCCCATGATCAACATAAAGACGTCAGCGAACGCCTTGAAAGCCTGCTGCAAAGCAGCGACCTGCTGTTCGGTGCCCGCGACGGTTTTGAGCCACGCGGAACAAACGTCAGCCAGGGTGCGTTCTTTGCTCCAACCTTGCTGCAAGCCCGTGACCCGCATGCTGAAGGCGGCGCCCATGACATCGAAGCGTTCGGCCCGGTCAGCACCTTGATGGCCTACGACGATCTCGACGAAGCACTGGTACTGGCCGCTCGCGGCAAAGGCAGCCTGGTGGCCAGTTTGATCACCAAAGACCCGCACATTGCGGCCAAGGCCATCCCGGTGGCGGCAGCCTGGCACGGCCGTTTACTGGTGCTTGATCGTGAATCGGCGGCAGAGTCCACCGGCCATGGCTCGCCCCTGCCGCAACTCAAGCACGGCGGCCCGGGCCGCGCGGGGGGCGGCGAAGAGCTCGGCGGTTTGCGTGCAGTCAAACACTACCTGCAACGCGCCGCCGTACAGGGCTCGCCGAGCATGCTGGCAGCGGTGACCGGTGAATACGTACGCGGCGCCAAGGTCATCGAAACCGAGGTGCACCCGTTCCGCCGGTACTTCCAGGACCTGCAGATCGGCGAGTCACTCCTGACCCACCGGCGCACCGTCACCGAAGCCGACCTGGTGAACTTCGGTTGCCTGTCGGGTGATCACTTCTATATGCACTTCGACGACATCGCCGCCAAGGAATCGCAGTTCGGCAAACGCATTGCCCACGGCTACTTTGTGCTGTCGGCAGCGGCCGGCCTGTTCGTCTCCCCGGCACCCGGCCCGGTACTGGCCAACTACGGGCTGGACACTCTGCGGTTTATCAACCCGGTGGGGATTGGCGACACCATTCAGGCGCGCCTGACCTGCAAGCGCAAGATTGACCAGGGCAAGAAGAGCCCCCAAGGCATCCCGCAAGGGGTGGTGGCGTGGGATGTTGAAGTGACCAATCAACTGGGCGAACTGGTCGCCAGTTACGATATTTTGACCTTGGTGGTTAAGCGCGAAGCTTAAACTTTTTAGTCTTAAAACATCGAAACTCTCGTAAAAACGCCCTAAAGGAGTGGGCTGACTCTTTTGGGGCGTAACGGTTAACACGCTGATGCACTTGATGAGGCAGCAACATCAGCGTTAGCAAGCACAAACCTCAATTGCTCACACACCCAACGATGCGCTGGAGTACCGGCATTACGCGCATGGAAAAGTACTTTTAGGGTATAGCGCGGCGATAAAAAGGGGGTCTCAAAGACTGCAAAACCCGTGTCCTGACAGAGCTGGCCCGCCACGCGGCGAGGCAGGGTCAGCAAAAGCCGCGAACCGTGCACCAGTGATGGTGCTACTGCCAAACCTGGCACTTGTACGGCGACATCCCGCGTGAGGTTTTGCCGCGCCAACGCTGCATCGATCACGCTGCCAGCATCCCGCCAGGGGATGACGGCGATATGCCTGGCGCTTAAATACTGTTCAAGCGTAAGCCCGGCACCCGCCTGCACATGGGTGCTGCTGGCCACGACCACATAGTCATCGGTAAATCCTTCCAGCGCTTCGATCCCTTCATATGAGCCGCTGTACTCATCGGCAAAACCCAGTACGAACTGGGTTCTTCCGCTTGCCAGATCATCCAGTGAATCCCTGTGGCTGGCGCTGTGGACCTCAAGCCGAACACGGGGTGCCAGTTGCTCAAGCCTGGCAATCAGGCCCGGTAACACGGCAAGTGAGGTAGCGTCTGTCGCGGTAAAGGTGAAGGTCTTCTGGCTGGTGGACGGCGTGAACGTGCCAGCCGCATCGACTCCTGAGGACAAAAGCTGAAGCGCCTGATCAACCGCCGCTGACAGTTGTTCTGCCTGGGCGGTCGGCTGCATGGCGCTGCCCTGACGTACAAAAAGCTCATCGCAGAGTGCCTGGCGCAGTCTGGCGAGGGCATGGCTACAGGCCGAAGGACTCATTGCAAGTTCTTCGGCCGCCGCCGTGACGCTACGATGGCGATACAGCGAGTCAAAAACCAAGAGCAGGTTTAGATCTAGGCGGCGCAGATTTAAGTGCATAGCGTGCATCACAGCCTGAAAAAAATGCAGTATGCGCATTCCACGCCGATCTTAAAATGGCAAACCTACTCGCGCTTCAACAGGATTGATCCACATGACACACCCCATCTTCCGCCAGGCAGTACCCGCTGACACCGATCGCTGCTTCGAAATCGAAACCCTCGCCTACGAAGGCGACGAAGCCGCCACCCTCGCAAAAATTTCCACGCGTATCGGTCAGTATCCAGAAGGCTTCCTGGTGCTGGAACTGGAGGGCGAAATCGCCGGGTTCATCAACAGTGGTTGCGCCCATGAAGTGGTCATGTCCGACGAGTCTTTCAAAGAGCTGATAGGCCACGACCCAGACGCAGCCAATGTCGTGATCATGTCGGTGGTGCTGGATCCGGCCCATCAAGGCAAGGGCCATGCGGGCAAGCTGATGCGCCAATTTGTCGAGCATATGCGCGGCATGGACAAATCCACCATTCACCTGATGTGCAAAGAACAGCACATCGACCTTTACAAACACTTTGGCTATGCCTACGTGCAGCCTTCGCCCTCCGAGCATGGCGGGATGGCGTGGCACGAGATGGTGATGGTCCTGTAGGAGGGACCGCGCCGTCTTAGACGCCGCGCTGTCGCGCAGCAAACAGGCCACCGATAATCGTCAGCATCCCCCAATCGGTTCCCTCTCCTTCGGGAGAGGGCTAGGGTGAGGGGGCTCTTTTGATCTTGAGCTGTTTGCAAGTTTTAACCTCGCTGTCATACAAATCACCATGACTTGACCGTAACGTGTCGTCGACATTGTCACGGTCTGCTTCCCCTTCCCATGCTGAAAGCCACTCATAAATCCAAAAAACTGACACACATGTCAGTTTTTTTCAGTTTGAGCCAGCAACTCACCTACATCCTGCGTCCCAAAACAAAACCCATAAAAACGCGTTAAAACCCATAAAAAACCGCGACTTACACAGCAGCTTTACAGAAACAACACACATCCAGAGCTTTCGTAACAAAATAATATTGCTGAAATCAAAATGAAACACCGCTCCCCTACTCTCCAACCTGTCACTTGAGACAGGTTCGACAGCTACTGTGCCCTGGCTAACCACAAGTGAGAATCTGAATGGGCGATCAGCTGTGTGATCCCCTCTGTGGACTGGAGTACACGTGATGCGAAGCTGGGAAGAACCGAAGAAAAAGCGCCTGCATATCGAGATCATTCCGATGATCGACGTGATGATGTTTCTGCTGGTGTTTTTCGTATTGATCAGTCTCAACGTGATCCCTGCGCTGGGGATCAAGACTCAGTTGCCAGGCGCTGCACACGCGCAACAACTCAAGCCGCAAAACAAGGCTGTGATTACCCTGGGCCTGGACGACCGCCTGCAACTGGACGGCAAGGACCTGGACCAGACCGAACTGGTGGTACAGCTCAAGGCCATGGAAAATCCTGAGCAGAAGATGGTGATCATCCTCAACAGCGATGAGGGTGTTGAAGTAGCGCGTTTGGTGAGCGTGATGGACGTGCTCAAAAGCAGCGGTTTCTCCTCCGTTTCCATCGCGACCCGGAAGCTCTAAGTCATGTCGGTTCTTTTCAAATCCCGCAAAGCAATCGCCTGTCTTCCAGCGATTTGCCTGCTGGCGGTGGCCATTCATAGCGCCACCCACACGACCTTGAAGATCACGCCGAAGTACGACGATACAACCGTCGAAATCGCCTTGATCGATCCTGAGGAGTTGCTCCCGCCGCCGCCTGAACCCGAGCCTGAGCCAGTGGTTGAACAACCGCCACCGCCGCCGGAAATCGAAGAGGCCGAAGCGCAAATCGAAGAGCCGCCACCACCGCCACCCAAGCCCAAGCCGCCGGCACCAAAACCGCCGCCGCCCAAGCCCAAGCCGCAAGTGGTCAAGGCCGCACCGACACCGCCCAAGCCTCAACCCGTGGTGCAGGCACCGGCCCCCGCGCCAACAGCAGCACCGCCTGCGGCAGCCCCGGTGACCAGACCTGTTGCGCAAGTGCCACACACCAACCCGGCAGACCAGGAGAGCCGCTACACCGCTCGCCTGCTGGCGGAGTTAGAGAGATACAAGCAATACCCGCGAGGTCGCGAAGCTTCATTACAACGCCCGGAAGGCAATGTGGTGGTGTGGTTGCTGATTGATCGAAGCGGCAAGGTGCTCGATTCGGGCATTGAAAAGAAGGCGGCAAACATGTTGCTCAATCGAGCAGCACAAACAAGCTTGAAACGCCTCGACCAAGTTGTGCCTTTTCCCGACAACACTTTTTCGGGTAAGGATAAATACCGCTTTAGCGCCACGCTTGTATACAACATTGAGCAATAACTAAAACCACTTCTGCTCCACTCATGATGTTCAAGAGGAAAGCGTTTTGAAACTCAATACTTTATTTGCAACGTTGCTGGCCGTTGGGGTTGGCGGCTGGACTTTGTCTGCGCTCGCGCAAGATTCAGTTGATATAGGTGACGTTAAAGTAACCGGCCAAAGTCTGGGCAATGGCCATATGGTTCAGGAAGACTCGGCCAAGAGCCGCTCCACTGTGACCAAAGAGGCGATGGACGAAATGGCACCCACTGCCAACGCCCTCGACAAACTCAAGTACACGCCCGGCATCAACGTGTCCAGCACCGACGCCTCGGGCCTCAGCGGCACCAGCTTCACCATGCGCGGCATGAACTCCGACCAGGTCGGCGTCTCGGCTGACGGCATCCCGATCAACGACTCGGGTGACTACTCGATCTATCCAAACTTGCTCGGCGACCCGGAAAATTTCAGTGAAATATTCGCCACTCAAGGTTCTTCGGAAATTGACGGCCCGCATATTGGTTCCAGCGGTGGCAACATCGGCCTGGTGACCCTGCGTCCGACGAAAGACTTTGGTGTTTTCGTTAAACAAGCAGTGGGTTCCAACAGCCTCGACAAATCGTTTGTGCGTATTAACACCGGCGATATCAATGGTTTTAAAACCTATATATCGGCGTCGCACACCGAAGGTGATAAGTGGCGCGGTAAAGGTGTTGTACGCGCAGACAAAGTTGAATGGAACACGTTGTTTGAAGACGGCAATGGCAACTCGACCAACGCCATCATTAAATACAACCGCCAGGACAACTATAACTACAACACGCTGAGCAAGGCGCAGTTCGAGAAGTCGGGTCGCAGCCTTGATTACGCAGAAAACCCGATCTACAACAGCAGCGGCAAGTTGACCTCGTATTACAAGATCAACCGTAACCCGTTTGAAAACGTGTCCGCCACGCTGACCCAGCGCTTCCAGCTGCGCGACGACCTGTCACTGTCCATTGCGCCTTACTACATGTGGGCCAACGGCGGCAGCTTCAGCGGCCAGACTGCGTCCGCCCTGTCGTCCACCAGCAGCAAAGCCGGCAACTACGACCTCAAGGGCCTGCCGTACGACACCTACTACCGCCCTTCCTGGACCGAAACCTGGCGTACAGGTATCTACAACAAGCTGAAATGGGACATGAACGAGTCCCACAGCATCGACCTGGGCTACTGGTACGAGCGCGCCCGTCAGCGCCAGACCCAGCCATTTATCAGCATCGATGCCAACGGCGCGCCAAGCGACATCTGGGGCGATTACAACTCCGGCAACCAGGTTAAAGACAACAATGGCGTAACCGTACAAGGCCGCCATCAGTACACCGTTACCCCGGCACAGAAACTCTCGCTGCAAGACACCTGGATCGTGACACCCGACCTGACCCTGGTCGGTGGCCTTGCCTACCAGTACGTCGAGCGTGATGGTAACAACCTCGGCGACCTGTACAACAAGCCTGAAAAGCGTGACGCCAAGTACCACCAGTTCCTGCCGAACTTCAGCGCCCGTTACCAGATCAACGAGCAGAACCAGGCGTTCTATAACATCACCCGCAACATGCGTACCCCGCCTAACTACGTGCTGTACAACGTCGGCGACTCGATCAGCACCAAGCCTGAGCTGAGCTGGAACCAGGAACTGGGCTGGCGCTTCACTAAGGACGACATGGCGCTGAGCGCAACGTTGTTCCATATCTCGTACCGCGACCGTCAGTTGTCGACCACCAACTCGGATGGCGACTACGAAATGCTCAACGTCGGCAGTGTGGTCAACAAAGGTCTGGAATTGGAGTGGAGCGGCCTGCTGCCGTACAACTTCAACTACTACACCTCGTACACCTACACCGATTCCGAGCAGAAAGACGACATCACAATCCGCAACAGAAACCTGCCGACCGCGGGCAAACAACTGGCCAACGTGCCGAAAAACATGCTTAACGCCAGCATCGGTTGGGACAACAAACGCTACTACGCCAACATCGCCGGCAAATACGTCGGCAGCTACTACGGCGACTTGACCAACGACCAGGAAATCGCTGGCCGTACCACCGTTGACCTGAGCGCCGGTGTGCGCCTGCCAGTCGACAAAAAGATCTTCAAATCTGCCGCCATCCGCGTCTCGATGCTCAACGTTTTCGACAAGGAATACCTGTCGTCGGCACGCACCGTGGTGCTCAACGCCGCGCCGGTTAACGGTCTGAACGCTGCAACGCCGTACTACAACGTCGGTGAAGAACGTACTGCCATGGTTTCGTTTGAAGCCAGCTTCTAACCCTTGATTTGACCTGTAACCAGGCCCGGCTAAACAGCGGGCCTGGGCTGTACCCACCCATAGGAAGAACCTGATGAACATGAATCTGCTGCACGATCTCACTTTCTACGTCATGTACGGCGCTGCTGCGCTGGCCGCCTTTGTCGTCGTTGAACGTTGCATCTTTTTCAGCTACTCCCTGCGCAAGGCCCGCCAACTGGTCCCGGCCATCAGCGGCAAAGTGCGCAGCGTCGACGACCTGCCAGCAGCCTTGACCCAACGTGACAGCCTGCCGCTGCAACTGCTCTCGCAAATTTACGACGGCCGTCGCCAACTGCACTCGCACCAGGAACTCGAAGACCTCGGCCAAGCCATTTACATCTCCATGCGCGGCAAGCTGTCCCACAGCCTATGGATCCTCGAAGCCGTCGTCGCCGGCGCACCGCTGCTGGGTTTGCTCGGCACCATCATGGGCATCATCGACACCTTCAAGGCCCTGGCCGAAGCCGGTGTTTCCGACCCGGGTGAAGTGTCCCGCGGTATCGGTACGGCGCTGTACGCCACCGCGCTGGGTATCGCCATTGCACTGGTGGGCATGGTCTTCAACAGCCACCTGCAAGACCGCCTGGAACTGATCAACGACAACCTGAAAATGCTTCTGCTGCGCGCAGGCCTGGGCACTCAGTACGTCGCCTCCCCTACGCCTGCCGCCTCGCTGGCCGGCCAGCCACGTACCGCCTGAGCCAAGCCAAGGAGCCCCCATGTCGAATGTATTCTCGCGCCTGTGCCAGGCCAGCCTGATTCTACCGCTGGCCATGGCAATAGCCGCCTGTAACCCGCCCGGCAAAACGGTCGAGGTCAACATTGCTGCCATCAACGACTTCCACGGCAACCTCGCACCCAACCCGTTCACCTACGCCGATGCCTCGGCGCCCGGTGGCAAGGTGACGATGCAGGCGGGCGGCATCAACGCCCTCAGCGGTGTGGTCAGCGAATTGCGCAAAAAAGACCCGCAAACGCTGTTGGTCGGCGCCGGGGACATGATTGGGGCCAGCCCGCCGATGTCTGCCATGTGGGCCGACGAGCCGACGTTGACGGCTCTCGGCACCCTGGGGCTGAAATTCAGCGTAATCGGCAACCATGAACTGGATCAGGGCACGATTGAGTTGCAACGCCAGATCAACGGCGGCTGCGACTCACCTCGCCCGGAAAAGGCCTGCCTGTACAGCAAGGATTACAAAGGCACGCGCTTCCCCTATGTGGCAGCCAACCTGATGGACGCACAAACCGGCAAGACGCTCTTTCCGGCTTACCAGATTGAAGAAGCCAACGGCGCGAAAATCGCGTTCGTCGGTGCCGTGCTGCGCAATGTGTCGACCTATGTCAGCACCCAAAGCATGAACGGCCTGTACACCATCGATGAAGCCGAAGCGGCCAACGCGCTGCTGCCAGAACTGCACAAGCAAGGCGTGGACGCGGTGATCATGGTGATTCACCAGGGCGGCGAAACCGCCGAATCCTTCGACAAGACCGATTGCAGCCAGCTCAAGGGCGACATCCTCGATGTGACCAATCGTCTGGCCCCGGAAATCAAGGTGGTGATCACCGCGCACACCCACCAGGGCTACATGTGCCGCCTGGGCGACAAACTGATCACCCAGGCCAGCTCGTACGGGCGTCTGGTCACGCACCTGAACCTGAAGATCGACACCGGTAAGCACCAGTTGCTGGATGCCAAGGCCGAAAACATTGTGGTCGACCCCAAGCGCTACCAGCCGATGCCAGAAATCGCTGCGCAACAGGCCGAAGTCGAAGCCCGCAGCCATGAGCAACTGAACAAGCCAATCGCGCGCATGGCCGCAACAGAAGTCAAACGCACACTCAACGCCGCAGGCGAGTCCGCCATGGGCGACCTGGTGTCCGATGCGCAATTGCATGCCACCCGTTCGCTGGGTGCGCAAGTGGCGTTCATCAACCTCGGCGGGATCCGTACCGACCTGATTCTTGACCCGGGCCAGGACCAACTCAGCTACAGCCAGGTGGCCTCGGTCCAGCCCTTCAACAACACCCTGAACATCCTCACCCTGACCGGCGCACAGCTGAAACAACTGCTGGAACAACAGTGGCAAAACAACGGTTTCGGCTTCTACCCGTTGCAGCCGTCGTCTTCGCTGACTTACAGCTGGGATGCCAGCAAACCTCAAGGTGACCGGGTACTGGCCAACAGCATGAAAATTGACGGTGTGCCGGTGATTGCCGACTACCCGTACCAAGTCACGGTCAACTCGTTTATGGCCGGTGGCGGCGATAACTTCACGGTCTTCAAGGACGCCAGCGAACGTCTGGACACCGGTCTCAATGACCTCAATGCGCTGATCGACTACCTGCAAGCCAACGACCGCGCCGGTAACCCGGTGGGCGAACACACCCCCGCGAAGCGCATTCACAAGGTCGACGATGCATTGGCCAAGAGTGCCCAGCGATGAGCCGCACGGCCCAAGCGCAAGCACTCTACGAGCGCCTGCTGCCCGAGGCCATTGCGGCCTCGAAAGCCGCCTGGTGCCCGCACTCGGACTTCCCTGTCGGGGCCGCGTTGCTGACCGCGGATGATCAAATCATCCGCGGCTGCAACGTCGAGAACGTCTCGTATGGGCTGACCAACTGCGCTGAACGCAGCGCACTGTTCAGCGCGATTGCCCAGGGACATGCCCCCGGCAGCTTCAAGGCGATGCTGGTGTATGCCCCCAAAGTGGCGCTGATTTCCCCCTGCGGCGCCTGCCGTCAGGTCATGCACGAACTCATGCTTGCTCACTGCCCGGTGTTTTGTGTCGGGCATCAAGAATCGGCCAGCCGCGACTGGACCATCGAGCAACTGTTACCCGGCGCTTTCCGTTTTTAACGACCCACTGCCCTGCCCGCCGCAGCACCCCACAGAGGTGCAGGCGATTTCGCTGCTTTACACATGGGAATGCAGTCATGAGCTTCATTGGTGTAGGTGTATTGATCCTTCTGGCGGTATTGCTCTCCAGCAACCGCCGGGCGATCAAGTTACAAACAGTGGGCGGAGCCTTTTTACTGCAAGCAGGCGTCGGTGCATTCGCGCTGTACGTGCCATGGGGGCAGACCACCCTGGCGGCCATTTCCAACACCGTTTCGTCGCTGCAAGACTATGCCAACGAAGGGATCAGCTTTCTCTTCGGGCCGCTGGCCAGCGAGAAGATGTTCGAAGTATTCGGCCATCAGGGGTTTGTCTTTGCGATCAAGGTGTTGCCGCTGATTGTGTTCTTCAGCAGCTTTATTGCCATTCTTTACTACCTGGGCGTGATGAACGTGATCATCCGGGTGATCGGTGGCGCCTTGCACCGCATCTTGGGCACCAGCCGCACCGAGTCGATGTCGGCCACCGCCAACATCTTTGTCGGCCAGTCCGAAGCGCCGATGGTGGTGCGCCCGTTTCTGGCCAGCATGACCCGCAGCGAACTGTTCGCGGTGATGGCGGGCGGCCTGGCCTCGGTGGCCGGCTCTGTATTGATCGGCTACGCCAGCCTCGGCATCGAGCTTAAATACCTGATCGCTGCCAGCTTTATGGCCGCCCCCGGCGGGTTGCTGATGGCCAAACTGATGGAACCTGAAACCCACCTGCCCCATGACGACCCGAGCTGCGTTGAGGTGTACCCCGAGGACAAACCGGCCAACGTCATCGACGCTGCGGCACTGGGCGTCAGCAACGGCCTGCACCTGGCACTCAACGTCGGCGCCATGCTGCTGGCCTTTATCGCCCTGATCGCCATGCTCAACGGCATTCTCGGCTGGTGCGGCGCCTGGTTCGGCCTGCCGCACCTGAGCCTGCAACTGATTCTTGGTCACCTGTTTGCGCCGCTGGCGTTCCTGATTGGCGTACCTTGGAGCGAAGCCACGGTTGCTGGCGGATTTATCGGTGAAAAACTGGTGCTCAACGAGTTTGTTGCTTACGTCGACTTCGCGGCTTACATCGATCCGGTGCAAGCGGCAAGCAAAGGCGTCAGTGTGTTGTCGGCCCACACCCAAGTCATCGTGACCTTTGCCCTGTGCGGTTTTGCCAACCTCTCATCAATCGGCATCATCCTCGGCGGCCTGGGGGTCATGGCCCCCTCCCGTCGAAAGGATCTCGCCCGCATGGGCCTGCGCGCCGTCACCGCCGGGACATTGTCTAACCTTATGAGTGCAGCACTGGCCGGCGTGTTTATTTCACTGTGAAACGCACCTTATTACCCCAACAGGCGCCCACCACTGACCGGGCGCCCTTGAAAGATCGAAGAACCGACATGAATGACACCGAACTCCAACTGGCACGTCGAGTCATCGCCCTGCTGGACCTTACCTCACTCAACGCCGACGACACCGACGCCAGCATCCTGGCGCTGTGCCGCAAGGCCCTGACCCCGGTCGGGCCTGTCGCCGCAGTGTGTGTCTACCCGCAGTTTGTCCGTTTGGCGCGCAGCACCCTGAATACCCTGGGTGGCGACTCGATCCAGGTGGCCACCGTGTGCAACTTCCCCGCAGGCGATGCGCCGCTGGCCGAGGTGCTGGCGCAAATTCGCCAGGCACTGGCAGACGGGGCCAACGAAATCGATGTGGTTTACCCGTACCGCGCCCTGATTGGCGGCGACGAACAACGCGGGCGCGAGCTGGTCGCCGCCTGCAAAGCGCTGTGCGAAGGCCGAGCGCTGCTCAAGGTGATCCTCGAAACCGGTGAACTCAACGCCTTGCTGATCCGCCGGGCGAGCATCGATGCCATCGAAGCCGGCACCGACTTTATCAAGACCAGCACCGGCAAAGTGAAAATCAACGCCACCCCTGAAGCGGCTGAATTGATGTTGCATGTGATCGCCAAAACCAACCCGAACGTCGGCTTCAAGCCCGCCGGCGGCATGCGCATGCTGGGCGATGCAGCGGTGTACCTGTGGCTGGCCGAACACACCCTTGGCAAAGACTGGATCTCGCCGCGCCACTTGCGCTTTGGCGCCTCCAGCCTGCTCGACAACACGCTTGAACTCATCGGCCTGAGTGCCGACACCCCAGCGCAAGGAGCGTACTGATGAACTGGTTGCCACAAGAAGTCATTCGCCGCAAAAGCGCAGGCCTGACCCTCAGCGACAGCGATATCCAGCGCTTTGTTCGCGGCATCACCGACAACAGCATCGGCGAAGGCCAGATCGCCGCCTTCGCCATGGCCGTGATGCTCAAGGGCATGACGGTGCAGGAACGCGTCGCTTTGGCGCTGGCCATGCGCGACTCAGGGCAAGTCATGAGCTGGGACCTGCCGGGCCCGGTGGTCGACAAACACTCCACCGGCGGGGTCGGTGACATGGTCAGCCTGCCGCTGGCACCGCTGCTGGCCGCCTGCGGTTGTTACGTGCCGATGATCTCCGGACGCGGCCTGGGCCACACCGGTGGCACCCTCGACAAACTCGACAGCATCCCCGGCTACAACAGCCTGCCCTCCCCTGAGCGCTTGCAGGCCATCGTCGCTGACGTGGGTTGCGCGATCATTGGCCAGACCGGTGATCTGGCCCCGGCCGACAAGCGCCTGTACTCGATTCGCGACGTGACCGCGACCGTCGAATCCATCGACCTGATCACCGCCTCGATCCTCAGCAAAAAACTGGCGGCGGGCCTCGATGTACTGCTGATTGACGTCAAAGTGGGCAACGGCGCGTTTATGTCCACGGCCGACAACGCTGTGGCCCTGGCCGACTCGCTGGTGTCCGGGGCCAACGGCGCCGGGGTCAAGACCCGCGCCCTGATCACTGACATGAACCAGCCGCTGGCGCGCTCGGCGGGCAACGCGCTGGAGGTCGAAGAAGCGATTGCCCTGTTGCGCGGTGAAGTGCGCAGCGAGCGCCTGTGGGAAGTAACCCTGGCGCTGGCCACCCAAGTGTTGCTCTGTGCAGGCCTGGCCAGCAGCGCCGAACAGGCCCGTGAGCACTTGCTTGACGCCTGGCGCAGCGGTGAAGCCCTGCGCCGCTTCTCACGCATGGTCGAAGCACTCGGCGGCCCGGCCGACCTGGCCCAGCACCCGCAGGCCTACCTGGCCTCAGCCGAGGTAGTGATCCCGGTCTGCGCCCCGGTGTCGGGCGTGGTCAACAGCATTGATACCCGGGCCATCGGCATTTGCGTGGTGTCTCTGGGCGGCGGCCGCCTGCACCCGCAAGACCGCATCGACCCGAGCGTCGGCCTCAGCCAGTTAAAACTCCCCGGCGAGCACGTTGAAGCCGGTCAACCGTTGGCCATGGTGCATGCCAGCAACCCGTTCAAGGCCGAGCAAGCCGCCAAGGCCGTGCTTGCGGCCTATACCATTACCGAGCACACCGACAGCGCCTCGCCGTTGATCGTGCAGCTGTTGATGGAGGCTTCATGAGCCGGGCACTGCTGCTGGTGCTCGACTCTTTCGGCATTGGCGCCAGCGCCGATGCCGACGCCTTTGGTGACAGCGGGGCCAACACCTTGCTGCATATCGCCCAAGCCTGCGCCCGTGGCGAAGCCGACACCCCACAACGCCAAGGGCCGCTGCACTTGCCCAACCTGGCCCGCCTCGGGCTGGGGCATGCCGCGGCATTAAGCGCCGGGGTGTTCCCGCCCGGCCTGCCAGCCGAGAGTCAGGTTGATGGCGCCTACGGCTACGCCCGTGAGCTGTCCAGCGGCAAAGACACACCGTCCGGGCACTGGGAAATGGCCGGTGTGCCGGTGCTGTTTGAGTGGGGTTACTTTACCGAACAGCAAAACAGCTTCCCGCCCGAACTGCTGGAGGCTTTGATCGCACGGGGCAACCTGCCGGGCATCCTCGGCAACTGCCACGCCTCCGGCACCACTATCCTCGAGCAACTGGGCGACGAGCATCGGCGCAGCGGCAAACCGATTCTCTACACCTCCGCCGACAGCGTGTTGCAAATCGCCGCCCACGAGGACGACTTTGGTCTTGAGCGGTTGCTGGCCCTGTGCGAAATCGCCCGTGAATTGTGCGATGCGTACACCATCGGCCGGGTCATCGCCCGGCCCTTTAAAGGTGATAGCCCGAGCACCTACGTGCGCACGGGCAACCGCCATGACTACACCGTGCCGCCGCCCGCCCCGACCGTACTTGACCGTTTGTGCGAAGCCGGTGGCCAGGTTTTTGCCGTGGGCAAGATCGGCGATATTTTTGCCCACCGTGGCATCAGCCGACTGTACAAGGCCGACGGTAACGATGCGCTGTTCGACGCCACCCTCAGCGCGCTGGCCGATGCACCGGACCGCACGTTGATTTTCAGCAACTTTGTCGACTTCGACATGCTCTACGGCCATCGCCGTGATATCCCCGGCTATGCCGCAGCGCTGGAGGCCTTCGACCGGCGCCTGCCCGAGTTGCTCGTGCAGATGCGCCCTGACGATCTGCTGCTGATGGGTGCTGACCATGGCTGCGACCCCAGCTTTGCCGGCAGCGATCACACCCGCGAACACATTCCCGTGTTGGCCTGGGGCGCAGGCATTACGCCTGGCAGCCTCGGCGAACGCGACAGTTTTGCCGATTTTGGTCAGACCCTGGCCGATTTCTTCAGGCTACCGCCATGCTCCCATGGGCGGTCTTTTCTTCTCGATACACCGGCGCGAGGCAACTGATCATGGCCACTGTGCACATCAACGCCGAACCTGGCGCCTTTGCAGACACCGTGCTGATGCCCGGCGACCCGCTGCGCGCCAAGATGCTCGCTGACACCTACCTGACCGACGTGGTGCAGGTCAACGGCGTGCGCAACATGCTGGCCTACACCGGCCGCTTTAACGGCCAGCGGATCTCGGTGATGGGCTCCGGCATGGGCATCCCCTCGGTGTCCATCTATGCCCACGAACTGTTCAGCCAGTTTGGCGTGGAACAGATCATCCGCGTCGGCAGTTGCGGCTCGGTGCAGCCCCACGTCCAGCTCAGCGAGCTGATTATCGCCATGGGCGCCTGTACAGATTCCAACGTCAACCGCAAACGCCTGGCCGGCCACGACTTTGCCGCCATCTGCGATTACCGCCTGCTTGAGCGCGTGGTGCGTCAAGCCGACAGGCAAAAACTGCCGGTACACATCGGCAATATTTTTTCCGCCGATCTGTTCTACGAACCAGAGGCAGGGCTGTTTGAACGCATGCAAAAAATGGGCTTGCTGGCCGTAGAAATGGAAGCGGCCGGGCTGTATGGCGTTGCCGCCGAGCTGGGTAAAAAAGCCCTGACCGTCCTCACCGTCAGCGACCACATCCTCACCGGCCATAAGCTCAGCGCCCAACAACGCCAGGACGACTTCCACGCCATGATGCAGTTGAGCCTGGAGGCGCTGACCACTCCGTAACCCCTAACGCTTAAGACCAACACTTCCCTACTTGCCTGGATCGATCCACCATGAAATTCCTCCGTGCCCCTATCGCCATTGCGCTGAGCGTCCTGTGCCTGAGCGCCTGCACCCCCCATCACAGCGCCGACTCGGCGCGGGTGTCGCTGATGACCTATAACGTCGAAAACCTCTTCGACACCGTGCACGACGAGGGCAAGGACGACTACGCTTACCTGCCCCTGAGCGTCAAGCAAGCTCACCCGGAATACCTCGCCACCTGCACCAAAATTGACGTGGCGGCGTGGCGCAAGGAGTGTGAAGAAAACGACTGGACCGACGCCCTGCTCAACGAAAAACTCAAACGCCTGAGCGCCGTCATCCAGCAGATCAACCAGGGCCGTGGCCCGGACATCCTGATGCTCGACGAAGTTGAAAACATCAACGTGATTGAGCAGCTCAACAGCCACCTCGGCAAGTCGAACTACCAGACCCGTGTGCTGATCGAAGGTTGGGATGCGCGGGGTATCGACACCGCCGTGCTCAGCCGTTTACCGCAATGGGACAAGGCCCGCCTGCACCGAGTGCCGTACAAAGCCTTGGGCAACGAAGACCAGGAACGCGTGAGCAAAACCCGCGGCATCCTTGAAGTGCGCTTGCTGCTGCCGGGTGGGCAAAAAGCCGCCGTGTTCGCCGTGCACCTGCCATCTGGCGGCGCTCCGGGCTACCTGCGCCAGCAAGCCGTGGCGTATCTGGCACAGCTGAAAAGCGAACTGCCAAGCGATGTGCTGCCCATTGTCGGCGGTGACTTCAACATCAATGCCGGGGAAGAAAAACAGAACGGCTATATCGCCAAAGACCTGGCCCGCACCTGGGCCGTCTCGCAATTCATTGGCTGCAATGACTGCAAAGGCAGCTACTACTACCACACCAAACGCGAGTGGTCGTTCTTCGACATGCTGCTGTTCCCCAAGCAAATGACCACGGCGGGCGGCTTCAATGGCTGGCAGGTCGACCCGGCGAGCATCCGGTTAGCCAACCGCAGCCCGTACCAGGTCAATCGCTGGGGCAGCCCGGCACGTTTTGACAGTGCCCGGCATGCCGAAGGCGTGTCTGACCACTGGCCGCTGTACGCAGAAATCTTCCGCACTGCGCCATAAAAAGGCGGACAGGTCGGCCGTCTGTTCAGGCGGCTGACCTGATTGTCGTGAATGATTTGAACTATGCTACGCACGCATAGACCCGAGCTGATCCTTCGCCCGAATATGGAATTCGATGACCAATCCTAAAGTTAAAATCCGCCGAAAAAACGTCGAAAAAATCCTTTTAGCTGCGGAGAAAATTTTTGCCGAACAAGGCTATGCCGGGACCAAAATGGCCGACATTGCCCTGCATGCCGAACTGCCACGCTCCAACCTGCATTACTACTTCACCACCAAGGAAGACCTCTACCGCGAAGTGCTGGTCAACCTCCTCGGCACCTGGGACCTGGAAGGCGACTGCTTTGTACAGTTCGACGACCCGCGCGTGGTACTGACCAGCTACGTGATGAAAAAAATGACCCACTCGCGTTTGCGCCCCCACGGTTCAAAACTCTGGGCCAACGAGATCATGCGCGGTGCGCCCCTGTTTCAGGACATGCTCGAAGAACACATGTCCAAGGGCGCCAAATTCATGGAAGAGAAGATCCGCCAGTGGGTTGAAGAAAAACGCATCAACCCGGTAGAGCCCTCTGCCCTGCTGTACATGATCTGGGCCTCGACCCAGCACTACGCGGACTTCGACTACCAGGTCAACGTGCTCAACGGCCACCAGCCGCTGTCAGACCAACAGTTTGATCAAGCGGTACAAACCATCACCACGGTCATCCTGCGCGGCATCGGGCTGGAGCCGTAGGCTGCCCTAGCCCCCGCCTCGCGATCTTTCAAGATCAAAAGATCGCGAGGCAAGCTCGCTCCTACACATAAAAACCCACACCCCGCCCCAAAACGTGGCGCCCGGTAACAAATCGCACCGCTTAAGCGCACCTTCTCTCCTCAAAAAATCATTTATCTGACTCTAAAGCGCTCTTTCGCACGCCATAAATAATAGTTGGCACGAAATACGCTTACTCACAAATAACAGATTGTTGAACAATCATTGCCGCACTGCTGTCACCCACCGAGGATACGAAGATGCGTAAAGGTCTGATGAGCACTACCACCAAGCACACTCTGGCGCTGACAGTCGCCCTTGCGTGTTTAGCGCCGCTGGTATCGGCGGCAGAGGTCAAAGGCACGCTCAAACAAGGGGAGCTGTCGGTCGGCTCCGACCTGACCTACCCGCCCTACACCTACCTGGATCAAAAACAACCCGCTGGCTTCGACCCGGAGTTCATCCAGTTGCTCGGCCAGCAATTGGGGCTGAAGCCGCGCTTTCTCGATACTCGCTTCGCCAACCTGATTCTCGGGGTCAACGCCCAGCGCTTCGACGTGGTGGCCTCGGCGCTTTACGTCACCCCGGAGCGCGCCAAGCAGGTCGACTTTGTCAGCTACCTGAAAACCGGCTCATCGTTGATGGTGCTCAGCGGCAGCGACTTCAAGCCTCAGCAGCCCCAGGACTTGTGCGGCAAGCGCGTTGGCTCGATCAAAGGCGCCTCGTGGGTACCCAAGCTGAATCAGGTTTCCGCCGAGTACTGCCTGCCCAATGGCAAGCCAGCGATTGAGTCCCGCGAGTTCCCGACCTCGCCTGAAGCCACCCAGGCCCTGCTGTCGCGCGGGGTCGATGTGCAAATGGAAGACCCGGCCGTGGCCAAGATCACCGTCGAAAAACTTCAGGGCAAAACCGTTATCAGTTCCAACGAACTGATTTACCCGGTGGTCATCGGCCTGGCCGTGCGCAAGGGCAACCAGCCGCTGCTGGAAGAACTGACCGAAGCCCTCGCGCAAATCAAGCAGAACGGCAGTTACGGCCAACTGCTCGCCCGCTACAACCTGGCTGAACCCACGGCTCAGGAAATCAGCACGGCATTGGGCAACTGAAACACCCCGTGAGGCGTAACCGGTAGCGGATTCCCCGGTGCTTCCCTACCGGCGCAACGATCACAGACATTCGGAGCAAGCACATGCAATTCGATTGGCACTACACCCTGGGCCTGTTGTGGAACGGTGACTTCTGGCGGGCCGTCGCGACGGTGGTTGAACTGAGCCTGGAAACCTGGGTGCTGGGGATCATCTTCGGCTTCTTTCTGGCCCTGGCCAGACAGTCGCAACGCCGCTGGCTACGCAATGCCGCAGGCCTCTATATCTGGTTCTTTCGCAGCCTGCCGCTGCTGGTCCTGCTGATTTTTGTCTACAACCTGCCGCAGGTGTTTCCGTCCACCAGCGTGGTGTTGTCCAACCCCTACAGCGCCGGGCTTATCGCGCTGGTGCTCAGTGAAGCGGCGTATATCGCCGAGATTCACCGTGGCGGGCTGCTGGCCGTGGTCAAAGGGCAACTGGAGGCCGGCAAGGCGCTGGGCGTCGGCTATAAAGGCATTCAACGCCTGATTGTGGTGCCCCAAGCCTTGCGTGTCGCGCTGCCCACCCTGGCCAATGAATACATCACGATCGTCAAACTGACCTCGCTGGTGTCGGTGATTTCGCTGTCAGAAATCCTTCTGGTAGGCCAACAGCTTTACACCCAGAACTTCCTCGTGATGGAGACCATGCTGGCCGTGGCGTTCTATTACGTGCTCATCGTCACGGTGTTCAGCCGCCTGCTGCACCTGCTGGAAAACCATCTGGACGTAACCCGCCGCAAACCCAAAACCATCGCCCCGGCTGAACTGGGCCAAGTGGTTACCCGGCGTAACAGCGATCAAGCTGCGCCCGGCGAATTTGCCCTGCAAGCGCAAAGCGTGCGCAAGTCGTATGGCGAGCTGGAAGTGCTCAAAGGCGTGGACTTGAATGTGCGCTGGGGCGAAGTGGTGTCGATCATCGGCCCTTCCGGCTCGGGCAAGACCACGCTGATCCGCACCATGAATGGCCTCGAGAGCCTCGATCATGGCCAGATCACCCTGCAAGGCCAGCCATTTCTGCGCGGCACGCAAGACCCCGAAGGCCCGCTCAGCCACAAAGTGCACATGCAAAACATCGTGCATGTGGGCATGGTCTTCCAGGGCTTCAACCTGTTTGCCCACAAGACCGTGCTGGAGAACGTGATGCTCGCCCCGGTCTATCACGCCCACGGCGCGGGTGAAGAACTGCGCCTGCTGAGCCTGGCCCTGTTGAAAAAGGTCGGCATGCTCGATCACGCCGGCAAATACCCGCATCAACTGTCTGGCGGCCAGCAACAGCGGGTGGCCATCGCCCGGGCATTGGCCATGCGCCCTTCGGTGATGCTGTTTGACGAACCCACCTCGGCCCTCGACCCGGAACTGGTCGGCGACGTGCTGGCGGTCATCGAAGAGCTGGCGCGAGAAGGCATGACCATGGTCATCGTCACCCACGAAATGAACTTCGCCTTCAAGCTTTCGGACCGCGTGGTGTTTATGGAGGGCGGTCAGATCATTCAAGACGCGGCGCCGCGCGAGATGCTCGAACAACGCAGCGAACGCATGACCAAGTTCCTCAAAGACGTACAGCTTGCATGAGCCCAAGGAGTCTCAGCGTGAATCAACCCAAGGAAAAAAGCCTGTCCCTGTCGGACCAGGTCGCCATCGAATTGCGTGAAGACATCATTGGCGGGCGCCTGCTGCCGGGCATGCCGCTGACAGAAAGCGAACTGGTGAATGCCTACAACGCCTCGCGCAACACCGTGCGCGAGGCCCTGCACCAACTGGGCCGTGAAGGCCTGACCAGCTACGTACGCAACAAAGGCGTGATGGTACGGCGCATGGGCATCGACGACGTGCGCGACATTTTCAATGTGCGCCGCACCCTCGAATTACAGGCCATTGCCGCCAGCAAACCGCTGCGCGAGTACCAGTCCGACCTGATGCTCGAAGCCATCGAAGCCGCGCAACTGGCCCAGGACCGGGAAAACTGGCAAGCCTTCGGCACCCACAGCTTGCGCTTTCACCAACACATCGTCGGCTTGCTGCGCAGCCCGCTGTTCGATGAGTTTTTCACCCAGGTCGCGGCGCAAATGCGCCTGGTGTTTTCCAGTGCCCCCAGTGAAGAAAACTTTCAGAAACCCTGGCTCGAACGGGACCGGCAGATCCACGACCTGCTCGCCGAAGGCAACAAAAAAGCCGCCGAGGAAGCCATGAGCAGCTACCTCAATGATTCCGAAACCGTGCTGTTGGACATTCTGGCCAGCACGCCCAAACCCTGAGAAGAGGACCCACTATGTACAAGGACTATCCAGCGGCCTACCAAGTCAGCAAAGGTGCCGCGCTACAAGTCGACAAGCCTTTCTATGACCGCGTGCGTGAATCTGCCGGCAAACGCACCCTGATCGAACAGTTCGAAGTGCCGATCCGTACCGGCCGTGCCTGGAAAGTACCGGCTGGCCATGTGTTTCGCGTGACCACGCCGATAGGCCCGCAAGTCGGCGACTTCAACATCTGGAACGCCAACGACCCGCGTGAGCGCATGTGGGCCGCCCGCACTCGCCAACTTCAGGGCGCGCACGTCACTACTTATGACCGCCTGTGGTCGAACCTGCCATTTTTGCGGCCTTTGGTAACCATCACCGACGACAGCCTGGCCGATTACGGCATTGATGAACACGGCGGCCGCCTGCACGACTTGCTCGGCACCCGCTGCGACCCTTACGTCAACAAGATGCTCACCGGCGAAGACTTTCATCATCACTGCCACTCAAACCTGACCCGCGCAGTCCTGCCCCACGGCCTGACCGAGTTCGACGTGCATGACGTGCTGAACATCTTCCAGTGCACCGGCCTGAACCACGACGACATGTACTTTATGAAGGCATGCCCGGCCAAACAGGGTGATTACCTGGAGTTTTTCGCCGAAATTGACGTGCTGTGCGCCCTGTCGACCTGCCCTGGCGGCGACCTGTCATTGCCCATGTGGGGCCCGGACGCAGAAGACCCGCTCAAGGTCTGCCGCCCGTTGGGCGTAGAAATCTACAAGCTCGACGAGTCGCTGCTCGAAGGCTGGAAGCAACCCGAGCGCGCCGCCTATAACGGCAATCACGGCTTGCTGATTGCCAAGGCGGAGTGGGAAAAGTAATACCGCTGCAACCGTGCACGTGTAACCCGCAGCGGCGCTGTCAACGCCGGCCCGCTGACGGGTTTGCACAAATCAGTCATTATCTGCTCCCTACCCGGCCCTCTTTTCAGGAGCAAGAATGGACAAGCACATTGCCGCCGTCCCGCTGGACAAAGCCTATCGACTGATCAACCACGGGCCGACCATTCTGGTGTCGGCGCGCCATGCTGGCGTGCAAAACGTCATGGCGGCCTCCTGGGCCTGTGCGCTGGATTTTGCCCCGCCCAAGCTCACCGTGGTGCTGGACAAGAGCGTAAAAACCCGCGAACTGGTGGAGCACAGCGGCTTGTTCGTGATTCAGGTGCCGACCGTGGCGCAAATTGAACTCACCAGCAAAGTCGGCAGTTTGAGCCTCAACACCGACCCGAACAAACTCAGCGACAGCGGTGTTGAACTGTTTGCTATTGAAGGGCATGACCAGCCGTTCGTAGCCGGGTGTTCGGCATGGCTGGCCTGCAAATTGATACCCGAACCGCACAACCAGACGGCCTACGATCTGTTTATAGGTGAAGTGATCGGTGCCTGGGCAGACACCCGCGTCTTCAGCGACGGCCATTGGCACTTCGAAACCGCCGACCCGGCCTGGCGCAGCCTGCACTACATTGCCGGTGGCCATTACTACGCAACCGGCGAAGCGCTGGATATTGACGAGGCCTGACCCTCGCTACGGGTTGTACGCGATCCAACTGTAGGAGCGAGCTTGTCTCGCGATCTTTTAACTTTGGCTCTTTTTACGGCCGATGCTCGACCGATCGCAGCCTTCGTCCCTCGTCAGCGACTACAGGTGCACGCAATAAAAGCGTAGGAGTTGCCGAAGGCTGCGATCTTTTACGTTTTAAGATCAAAAGATCGCGAGACAAGCTCGCTCCTACAGATTTATTGCGTCTCGCAGACTATGGTCAATCCTTCTAGCTCATCCGGGGCCTTAAAGTACCGGGTGATCAAGTCGAACTCTGCATCGGTGGCGGCAAACTCATGCTCGCCTTTGGCGTTGCGCGCGCGCAATCGGGCGCGACAGGTATCGTCATCGACGTCCAAGTAATGCAGACAATGCGCAACCTGTGCCTGATCAGCCAAGGCCCGCAGCCATTGGCGGTCGGCGACGGTGTTGGCCGGAAAATCCAGCACCACGTTGACACCGGAACCCAGCAATTCGATCACCAAGGGCTGCAACACGTCACGCAGGCGCCGGGCGCAGCGCAGGTAATCGGTTACCGAGCGAATCTCCTCAGGGTAAAGCGCCGCCAGCCAGCGATCTTCGCTAATCAAAATCGCCGTATGCTCTTCGACCAACGCCTTTGCCAGGGTCGATTTGCCCGAAGCGATCTTGCCGCACATCAAATGCAGAACGGGGGTGGTCATAAGCAGCCTTCCTGAAGGTGAGCCAAAGATCATGCCCAACCGGTATCGGGCCAGCAAGCAATGCCCAGCCGAAACACGCAACTTTCACCTTTGCGCCCGCTTGGTTATGCTCGGCGCTGGCTGATGCTGCCCGCCCTTTTGTCTCTCTTGAGCATCAAGGCTTGGCAGCGCGAGCATCCAGACATGTCGGTGACAGGAGGCAGCATGTTTTCAATCGAATTTGAAAAACCCATTCCCATCTTGCGAATGTTTGACGAGGCCAAGGCGCGGGAGTTTTATCTCGAGTTTCTGGGCTTTGACGTGGAGTTCGAGCATCGCTTCGAACCTGGCATGCCGTTGTACCTGGGCATCAGCCGTAACGGGCTTGAACTGCATTTGTCGGAACATCACGGCGATGCCAGCCCGGGTTCGACGCTGTTTGTCCCGATGCACAATATCGAGCTGTTTCACGCTGAGTTAACAGCTAAACACTATGGTTATGCGCGCCCGCAAATCGTTCAACAGGACTGGGGCCAAGTGCTGGAAGTGCACGACCCTTTCGGCAACCGCATACGGTTCTGTCAACGCTGATCGGCCCACCCGCGAGGGCTGATAAAAAATTATGTGGAAATGATACTGGTTCTCATTAGAATGCTCCCCGAGCACGCTGGATTTGCGTGGGAATGGCGGGAGCGGTTCAGCATGAGTACAGAGGACAGTCAGCAAAAACTGAGCGAGCTTTTCATCAACCAGCGGGTTTCGCTGGTGCGGATGCTCTCGCGGGTGGTGGGCTGCGCCAGCCTGGCAGAAGACCTGGCGCAGGAAACCTATGTAAAAGTGGCTAATGCGCTGAAAACCCGGCCAGTGGAGTTTCTGCACCCTTTTTTGTATCAGACTGCCCGCTACCTGGCCTTCGATCACCTGCGCAGCTTACGCAGCAAAAGGCGCTTCGAATGCCAGGTCAGCGATGAGCGCCATTTGACCGAAATCGCTACCACCGCCCCCGGCCCGGACAGTCAGCTGCAAGGCCAGCAGTCCCTGAAGCAGTTTCAGGCTGCCCTCAAGACCTTGCCCAAGCGCCAGCAACAGATTCTGGTGCTGAGCCGATTACAGGACCTGTCCAAAGGAGAAATCGCCCAGCGCCTGGATGTTTCGATCAGTACGGTTGAAAAAGATTTGCGTACTGCGCTTAATGCCTGCGCCAAAGCCATCCAGAAGCAAGCCGCCCATGACTGACTCACCCACCGCCCCTGTTGTGCCCAGCGAGCACGTGCAACGTCAGGCAACCGACTGGTTCGCCCAGCGCGAAGAAATGGCCCGGCAACCCGCCTTGCGTCAACGCTTTGAACAATGGCGTACGGCAAACCCCGAACACAGCGCCGCCTACCAGACCCTGGAAAACCTGTGGCAAAGCCATGCGTTCGAGCAGGCGCTGCGCAGCCTTGACCTGGATCTCGACCTGCCCGCCGCCCCGCCCCACAAGCCGCGCAAGGCGTGGGCGTTTGCCACTGCTGCGATGCTGCTGCTCATGCTCACCAGCGCCTGGTTGTCAGACCTGCCGATGCACCTGCGCGCCGATCAAATGACTGCCGTGGCAGAGGTCAGACACCTCACCCTGGGCGATGGCTCGCAGATTGTGCTGGGCAGCAACAGCGCCATCAGCACCGACATCAACGCCGATCACCGGCGCATCCGCTTATTGCGGGGTGAGTTTTTTATCGAAGCCTTCCATGATCCATCGCGCCCGCTGGAAATCGACGCCGCCGACGCCCGCGTCACCGTGGTCGGCACCCAATTCAGCGTGGCCCTCCAGGGCGAGGACGTTACCGTCGCAGTGCGTGAAGGCAAGGTGCGCTTTACCGACAAGGCCGGTGAGCAAAGCCTGTTGCAGGCCGGCAATTGGCAACAGTTCGAAAACGGTCACCTGCAAGACCTCAACAGCGACGGCGCTGAACGGCAAATGGCCTGGGTGCAAGGCCGACTGTCATTTCAGGACCAGCCACTGGCGCAGGTGCTGAACACCCTCGGGCGTTACTACCCGCAGCCCATCCTGTTGTTCAACGAAACGGCGGCCAAACACCGTGTCAGCGGCAATTACCAACTGAACAACCCCGTGGCAATCGTTGAGGCGCTGAATAAAGTCACTTCAACCCGACTGACGCGTTTGCCCGGTGGCGTGCTGGTGATTCATTAAGACAACCGCCATGGCACACCCACCATGGCGGAGTCATTCAGGTTAGCGCGAGGCCCAGGCGTTGAAACGCTGTTCCAGTTGCTCGCCGTGATCGGCCCAGAACAGCGCATCCACCGGAATCTGCTGCGCCAGGTTGGCAGGCGCGGTGGGCAGTTCGGCGATCCGGGCCTTGTCGAGCAGGTCCATGGCGCGCATGTTGGCGGCGCCGTAGTCGATGTTTTCGGCGAAGTTTTTCTGCTGCTCAGGCTCTAACGTAAAAGCGATGAACTCGCGGGTCTTGTCTTGATGCTTGGCGCCTTTGGGGATAGCCCAGGAATCGAACTCGTAGAGCCCGCCGTTCCAGACCAGGTCCAGGTCATACTTTTTCTTTTGCTCGGCCGAGAGCCGTCCGTTGTAGACGGAACTCATCACTACGTCCCCGGCAGCCAAAAACTGCGGCGGCTGGGCACCAGCCTCCCACCATTGAATGTGCGGTTTAATCTGGTCCAGTTTGGCAAAGGCACGGTCCTGACCGGCCTTGGTCGCCAAGGTGGTGTAGACGTCGGCAGGCGCAACGCCGTCAGCGATCAAGGCAAACTCCAGGGTCGATTTAGCCAGCTTGCGCAGGCCACGTTTGCCCGGAAATTTCTCGACATCCCAGAAGTCCTGCCAGCCGGTAGGCGCCTCTTTCAGCTTCTTGGTGTTGTAGGCCAGTACCGTCGAGTAGACGAGAAAGCCGATGCCGCACGGCTGGATGGCGCCCGGCACGAAGTCTTTGGGATCGAGGCCGATTTGCGCCGGATCGAGGGTTTCAAACATGCCCTCGTCGCAGCCGCGGGCCAGTTCGGCAGACTCCACCTCCACGGTGTTCCAGGACACACTGCCGGTGTCGACCATGGCTTTGACCTTGGCCATTTCCCCGTTGTATTCACCGGAAATCACCTTGCTGCCATCGGCCTTTTGCCAAGGCTTGTAGAAGGCTTTTACCTGGGCGTCCTTGTTGGCGCCGCCAAACGAAACGATGGTGAGGTCGGCCGCGAGGCCGTGGCTGGCAGTGACGATCCCCGTTGCCAGAACTGCGAATTTCAGAGCTTTGATCATTATTGTTATCTCCTACTGTTCAAGGGTGATTGCACATCACTCGAATGGGTCTTGCTCTCCTGTTGCGGGCTGAATGAACGTCGTAAGGTGGCACGGTGCTATTGAGGGTAAAAGTCTGCTTTCCTGATGCTTGGATCGGTTTTGGCTAAACAATCGCAGGCTTCCACGCAGTTCATTGCAGGCAGAAGCGGGCCCCGCGCAAAAAATTTTCAAAAAGTTTTACGGCTTTCGTGAGCTCAACCCGTCAAGGTGTTTGTTATTGCAAATACTTCCTATTCACTCGGGGCTCGCATGTACTTTCCTACCCTCAACACCACCTATGCACGCAGCGCATTGGCGCTCGCTGTTTTCCTCGCATACAGCAACGTTCAGGCCGTCGAGCCCGCAACCACCTCCGTCAGCAATACAGCGCTGGACACCCACAGTTTCGCGATTGCCCGCCAGCCGCTGGCCAACGCGCTGGACCAACTGAGCACCCAGAGCGGGCTGCAAATCGCCTACTCCGCAGACATGGCCCAAGGTATTACCTCGCCGGACGTCAACGGCACCATGACCACCCGCCAGGCCTTGACTCAACTGCTGACCGGCAGCGGCCTTGAAGCTCAGTCGAGTGGCGAAAATGCCGTGGTGCTGGCGCCGGTGCCGCAAACCGGTTCGGCACTGGAACTGGGCGCGACAGCGGTCACCAGCAACCTGTTGGGTACCGTGACCGAAGGCTCGGGTTCCTACACGCCAGGCACCATCGCCACCGCCACCCGGTTGGTGCTGACACCGCGTGAAACACCGCAAACGGTCACCGTTGTGACCCGTCAGCACATGGACGACTTCGGCCTCAACAACGTCGACGACGTGATGCGCCACACCCCCGGCATCACCGTGTCGGCCTATGACAGTGACCGCAGCAACTACTACGCACGCGGGTTCTCGATCAGCAACTTCCAGTACGACGGCATCCCGTCGGCCACCACCAACGTCGGCTATTCGGCAGGCAATACCTTGAGCGACACGGCCATTTATGACCGTATTGAAGTGATCAAGGGCTCGACCGGCCTGCTCACCGGGGCCGGTTCGTTGGGCGCGGTGATCAACCTGGTGCGCAAAAAACCTACCTCCGAGTTCAAAGGCCATGCCACGCTCGGCGCAGGCTCGTGGGACGACTACCGCAGCGAAGTGGACGTAAGCGGCCCCCTGACCGAAACCGGTAACGTGCGTGGCCGCGCAGTAGCGGCCTATCAGGCCAAAAACTCGTACCAGGACCACTACTCGCGCAAAACCTCAGTGTTCTACGGGATTCTCGAATTTGACCTGACGCCCGACACACTACTGACTGTGGGCGGCGACTATCAGGACAACAAACCCATGGGGTCGAGCTGGTCCGGCAGCTACCCGCTGATCAATTCCAAGGGCGACCTCAACAGCGTCAAACGCTCATTCAACAACGGCACCGACTGGAGCAACTGGAAGCAATACACCCGCACCGTGTTCGCCACGCTTGAGCATGACTTGGGCGAAGGCTGGGTGACCAAGCTGCAACTGGACCACAAGCTCAATGGCTACGATGCGCAAATGGGCTCGATCCAGGGTGACTACCCGTATGAAGACGGCACCACCCCGATCAACGCCCAACGCTACGTTGGCAACACGCGCAGCAACTCGGCCGATCTGTATGTGAGCGGCCCCTTCCAGCTGTTTGGTCGCGAACATGAAATGGTCCTTGGCGGCTCGATCAGCTCAGCCCACTGGAAGGGTCAAGGCTACTGGAACCCCATCTACCAGGGCACCAACCTGGTGGACTTCAACAACTGGGACGGCCACGCAGAAAAACCGGCCTGGGGGCCTGTTGGCCAATACACCGACGACGTGATTCGCCAGACCGGCACCTACATGACCACCCGCTTCAACGTCACTGATGACTTGAAAGTGCTGGTCGGTGGCCGCGTGGTGGACTACCACATGACCGGCAACACGCCGTCGTACCGTGAATCCGGGCGCTTCATTCCCTATGTCGGGGCCATTTACGACCTGAATGACACCTACTCCGTGTACGCCAGCTACACCGATATTTTCATTCCGCAGGAAAACTACAACCGCGACCGAAATGATCGCCTGATTGATCCGGACAAAGGCGAGAACTACGAAGTGGGTCTCAAGGCCGAGTTCCTTGAGGGCCGACTGAACGCTAGCCTGGCTTACTTCGAGATCAAAGAAAGCAACCGTTCAGTACCCGATGATGCCTACAACAACCTCAAGCCGACCCCTTCCAACTATGCGTTCGTCGGCACCAAAGCCCGGACCAAAGGCTTTGAATTTGAACTCTCGGGCGAGTTGAGCCCTGGCTGGCAGGTACAAGGCGGCTACACCCACAAGATCGTGCGCGACGATAACGGCGAGAAAATCTCCACCTTCGAACCGCAGGACCAGTTCAAGGTGTACACCAGCTACAAACTGCAAGGCCAACTGGACAAATTCACCGTGGGTGGCGGTGCACGCTGGCAGAACACCGCGTGGCAAAACATCTGGAACTCACCGCACGGCCAGTACGAGAAGTTTGAACAGCCCAACTACTGGGTGGTTGACCTGATGACCCGTTACCAGATCAGCAAAAACCTCTCGGCTACGGTTAACGTCAACAACCTGTTCGACAAATACTACTTCACCAACATCGGCTTCTATAACTCGGCGGTGTACGGCGAACCGCGTAACTTCATGGTGACCACGCGCTGGGATTTCTGATGCAGAGAAAAAATCGCAGCCGTCGTTCCTCGGCAGCTCCTACGTTCGATGTAGGAGCTGCCGCAGGCTGCGATATTTTTAACGTTGTTTAAAGTGCTCCAGCGAAAGTTCCAGCCCCACATGAGATAACGCGGTGGCGACGGCCTCGGCAGCGTGGGTCGCCGGCTCGATTACCCGCTCAAACATTGCGGTTTCAGCCGCCCTTACCGCTTCGCGCCAGTCATCGCTACTCAGCAAATGGCGCGCAAGCTCGGCCGCATCAAGCATCGCCGCATTCACCCCTTCCCCACCAAATGGCGACATCACGTGCGCTGCATCTCCGATCAGGGTGAGTCCGTTTCGGTTGGGCCAATGATGCCCCACGGGCAGCGCATACAATGGCCGTGCAACCAGCAGGTCGTTACTGGCGCGGATCAAATCAGTAAACACCGGCGCCCACCCGCTGAACTCCTGCTCAAGCCGGGCGCGTGCTGTTGCCGGTGAGCTGAATGCAAAGGTCGCATCGGCCCAGCCTGCCGGCACCCGAAACATCGCATAACCGCGCAAATGCGCATGGGCATTGCGCTGCACAATCAACCCGCGACCGTCGCCTTGCACATCCATTTTGCCGGGCCCCACCAGCGCGGATAACGCCGGGTAGCGGCTGTCAGCCGAATCGATGCCAAACTCAACCAGCGTCAACCCCGTATAGGCCGGCTGATAACGTGACAGCAACGGCCGCACCCGCGACCATGTGCCATCTGCGCCCACCACCAAATCAAAAGGCCCGACAGTTTCGCCCTCGAACACCAGCTCCCATGTACCGTCTTCAAGGGGCTGCACGCGCTGCAAGACCTTGCCCCACTGAACAGAGGGTCCAGCCAGTGATTGCAGGAGCATCTCGCGCAGCGCCGTCCGGTCAACTTCCGGGCGCTCGCCCTGCGCTGCGGTGTCATCCGTGGCGTAAATCAAACGCCCGGTCTTGTCATACAGGCGATCGCCCTGGTCCTCATAACGGGCAATACCCATGAACGCTTCGGACAACCCCGCGCACTCGATGGCGTGCTGCCCGGAACCGACATGCAGGTCGAGCGTGCCGCCCTGCGGTCGCTCATGGGCATGCGCCTCACGCTCAAACACCGTCGCCTGCACACCGTGCTGCTGGAGGATCCGCGCCAGGGTCAAACCGCCAGGACCGGCGCCAATAATGGCAATGCGAAGTAATTGAGTCATGGACACGGCGCCTCATTCAATTTATATAGGCACCTATATAACACGCTCGAGTGGCCATTTACATGAACACACTAGATTGGGATTTGTTCGCCAAGCCGGCTCCGCTGATCAACATGGCAGCGCGCAACTTTGCCCGTTTGGGCGAGCGGCGCCTCAAAAGTCTGGGGCTCAATGTTGCTCAGGTCCCGGTGCTCTACCTGCTGCGCAATGGCGATGCGCTGTCACAGAAAAGCCTCGCCCAATTGACCCGGGTCGAACAGCCGTCCATGGCGCAAACCCTGGTCAGAATGGAACGTGAAGGCCTGATCCAGCGCACCCCGGCCCCGGATGACCGCAGGAGCCAACTGATTTCATTAACCGGCGCCGCACTGGCAAAACTGCCCGCTGCCCGCGAAGCGCTGGATGCGGGCAGCAGCCGCGCCCTGGAAGGTTTTAGCGACGCAGAGGCGGCAACACTGTTGGCTTTACTGCGTCGCCTCAACCAGAACCTGGACCGCATGGTGATTGAAGAAGCGCTGCTCTAACGCCGGGCACTGGCGGTGCGAAACACCCAGCAACTGGCCACCATCAACAACCATGCCCACGCGCCGCAGTTCTCTGTAGCCGCTGACGAGGCACGAAGGCTGCGATGCGGGCCGCAGGACCGCCGCTTGGGGGCGCCTCGCACCCCATCGCAGCCTCATGCTTCGACAGCGACTACAGTACGGTCTCGAAACACCCAGTAACTGGCCGCCATCAAAAACCATGCCGCCATCGCGCCATACACCATCACCCAGCCAAAGCCGTGGGCCAACGCCGCGCCCTGCCCCACACCATTGACGCTACCCGCCGAAATGGTCTGCGCCAGCACGCGCATTTGCTCCTCGTCAACCAGGCCGGTCACGCTGTCACGCAACGAAGACAGCGTGCCTTGCACGAGGATAAAACCCATCAACGCGATGTTCACCGCGAGGCTGATCATGCGCGCGCTGATGTCGATGCCCGAGGCCATGCCTGAACGCTCACTGGGTACAGAACCGGTGGTGGTATTGGTCACCGGGGTGTTGGTCAGGCCAAGCCCGGTCCCGGCCAACACGCAACCGGCCAGCATGGTCAGCCAACTGGCCTGCTCGACGCTGCTGCCCCATTTCATCAACAAAAAGCCCAGGCCGATGGTGAACAAACCCACGGGGATCACCCTTTCGGCGCGGTAGCGCAGCGCCAGGCGTTCGCCAAGGGGCGGCACCACCAGCGTCGGCAAGGTATACGCCAGCAGGGCCAAGCCGGTCCCCACGCTGCTGTAGCCCAGGCTGTTTTGAAAGTACAACGGCAGGTAGATCATAAAAGGCCAAAAACTGAAGTTCATCGCCGCGGCGCCGATCAGCGCGCCAGAAAAACGCCGAATGCGCAAAACTGAGAAGTCGAACATCGCATCGCTGCCACGGCGCTGCGACCCTACAAACACAGCAAAACTCAGCACGGCCGCGAGCAAGCTGAACAGGGCCTCGCGGGTGCCAAACCCGGTGACCGCGCATTGGGTCAAAAACCACGAAAGCCCCAGCACCGCCAATGACAGCGAGGTAATGCCCAGCACATCCAGACGCCGACGTTGCGGGTCTTTGGACTCGTCGACCCCGGCAATCACCAGCAGCAGCGCCAGCACGGCAATCGGCGCATGCACCAGAAACACCCATTCCCAACTCGACACGGCGACAATGCCCGCGCCAATGATCGGACCAAAGCCCAGGCCAATGCCGAAAACAATGCCCCAGGCGCTGAAGGCTTTACCCCGTGCAGCTGCTGACTGAAATCTGTGGGAGAGCACCGCCACCTGGCAGATCAACATCGCCCCTGCCGCCATGCCTTGCAGAAAACGGCTGGCAATCAGCACGTCATTGTCGGGTGCCAGGCCGCAGCTCAACGAGGTGATGCCGAACAGTACCAGGCTGATCATAAACACACGTTTACGCCCGTAACGATCCGACAGTGTACCGATGGCCATCAGCACCATGGTGCAGGCGATGGTGTAGGCATTCATGATCCACTGCAGATCGCTGAAATTACTGTGCAGCTCTGCCTCAAGGGTAGGCAGGATGGCCGGTACGCTGGATATTTCGAGGCCAAACATCAGGGCTGCAATGCACACGGCAGCCAGGGTAAAAGCATCTTTTTGTGCGGGGGAGAACAGCATGGCGATCTTCCAGATCAAAGGGATAGGTGCTGGCAAAGGCTCCATAAGGTATTGCTGCCAGCATCACCCGAGGTGTCTTCAGGCGACCGCGCGCATTCTGCGAGCAATTAAAAAATGACAAAAATGATTTAATTTCGTAGGTTTTATTAACTTTCATCATGAGTGGGCCAAATGGACTTCGACCCGGCGCTGTTGCGCGCCTTTATCGCAATCAAAGAAACCGGCAGCTTCACCCGAGCCGCAGAGCGGATGCACATCAGCCAATCGGCCATAAGCCATCAGATCCGGCGTCTCGAAGAACAGGCCGCCACCAAACTGCTGAGCCGCACCACCCGCAGTTTGACGCTGACCGAAGATGGCGAGGATTTTCTGCGCCACGCCGAGTGCATCCTCAAGGCCCAGGACGCGTTGATCCGCCGTTTTGCCACATCATCGGTGTCAGGTGCCGTACGCTTTGGCCTGCCCGAAAACTTTATCGGTGACGGCTTGCCGCCATTGCTGACACGCTTTACCCGGCAATTCCCGGCCGTGCGCCTGGACGTCACGATTTGCCCTTACCTTGACCTGCGCGCGCAGGTCGACACCGACAAGCTCGATCTGGCCGTGGTGCTGGCATTGCCGGGCAGCCCGCCAGGTGGCACAGTTTTGCGTGAAACTCACTTTGTCTGGGCGGCAGCGCACGACTTCGAGTTCTCTGGGGAGAACCCGCTACCGCTGGCCTTTGCCCCCGTGCCTTGTGTGCATCGGCAAGTGGCCATCGACGCGCTGCAAGGCTCCAGCGTGCAATGGCGGGTGGCGTTCACCTCACCCAGCCAGCAAGGCTTGCGCGCAGCGGTACTGGCCGGGCTGGCCGTGACCGCTTTGCCCTTGGGTGATATGGAGCCCGGCATGCGCGTGATTGACGGCCACTACGGTCTGCCAGCGTTGCCCGAAGCGGACTTCCGGCTTATCTGGAGCACCACCACCAAAACCCCGGCGGCCTGCGCATTCGGGCAACTGCTGATCGGTGAATGTGAATGACAGGCCTCGCAGAAACAGCCTCTATCAAGCGCCTTCAAACTTGAACGGCGCTGCCACTTCAAAGCGCCCCGACACTTCGCCAGAGAAGATGTTGCTCTGATTCGGCCCCAGATCGAGCTTTTTGACCTTGCCGGTGGCCTGGGACAGATCCAGTTTTTTCAGGTCCACCCAGAATGTATTCGGGGTGACAGCCGACTCAAAAAAGTACAGCCCCTGCTTGTGGTCGATAACCGAGCGCCAACGGGTCGAGGAGATATTCGGCTCGCCGGGGGTGGTGATGCCGTAAGGCACCGACACGTTGCGGATCACGCTAAACACGCTGGCCAATGACAAACGCGCATCTTGATCCTTGGGCACCGCGTTCACGTAAAACGACGCACGCGCAAATCGGTCCGCAGACCGGTTGGTGCCGGGCAGCATGACCGTGCCGCCAATGGCTTGCCAGTAAGCGTTCATCGCCAACTGGGCCTCGAATGCCGGGGAGTTGGTCATCACCTGGTACTTGCGGCTGTGGTGAATCACTTGCTTGCCGTCGATGTATTCAATGATCGCGCTGTCGCCCGAGGCATCAGACATTGACAGGTGCAGCGTGGCCAGTCGGCTTTCACCCGGCACTTGCGCAGTTACTACATTGAATGGCTCGGTCTTGAGCACTTCAACGGCCTCGGCCACGGTGCTGAAGTTGTCCAGAACGTATTGCGCCCAAGCGGCAATGCTCAAGCCGGGTTTGTCTTTGTTGAACGGCGGGTACTCCGACTCCACCAGCCACAAGACGTTGGCCGCGAGGCCGGCTTCGTTGACGCCGTCGGTGGTGGAAATGTCGTAACCGCTGGCAATCAGGCTGCCGTACTTGGAAGTCCACTTGACGGACGAAGGCCCGACTTCACCCGTGCGCTGCATGCCCTTGGGAAACACCCACAGATTGGTCGCAACGTCGGTTTTCCAGTCCATGGAACGGGCCGTGATCACGCTGTGATCGTCGCCCAGGTACACCAGCCGGGTGCACGCCTGCGCCAATGGCAGTGATAAAACAAACCCTGATACCGCCAGTACCAGCGCTTTGAGAACAGGCTTTTTCATTCCGTTGATCCTTGCAAAAACAGATTAGAAACGCATGGACAAGCCCAACACCGGGCCGCGCTGAGTCACATCGTATTTAAAGGTGTTGCCGGTAAAATCCCGGCTTTTATATTCCTGCGCCAGCACCCGATAACCGACCCGCACAATCGTCGGGTTTTCGAACAGGTACAGGCGGTAGCCGAGGTAAGCCTGGGCGTTGTAGGTTTTTTTCGATGAGGTATCAAACCCGCCGGTGTCCGCCGCGCCAGACAGCGTCCAGCGATCAGTCAGGTCGGCCTGCATGCGCAGCCCTACAAACGGGTCGGTCCACTCGGATTTTTTCTTGGTGCTATAGCCCACCGGGTCGATCTCGACCTTGGTCGACAGCTTGGTCCAGCGCAGCCCCGCCGTGGGCTCGACCCGCCAGCTACGTGGCTCGCCAAACACGTTGTTGCCGCCTAAAGCGTATTCATACACCCGGTAATACACGCCCCCGGCCAGGGTGCTCTGGGTGATGTCCAGGCCGATTTTCTGGCCGTAGGCACGCTCAGACTGGCTGGTCTTGGCGTAGACCCCGTCCAGGTAAAAGCCCAGTTTGCGGTTGGTGACTTCCAGGTTGCCCATAAAGACCCGGTTGAGATTATTGAAAATCTCGCGAAAGCCGACATCCGCCTTGGCATCAACGCCGCCCAACGCCACTTGACCATTCATGGCCGGGGCCCAGACAAAGGGGCTGACCAACACCAGCCATTCATCTTTATCAGTACTGGATTTGCCTTGGGAATCGTCGGCATTTGCCGTCGCGTAAACGCCCATTAAAGGCCAGGCAATGCACATCATTCTGAACATCTGCTTAGCCGCAACTAGCCTCAGTGTCATCGCTTTCGTCTTCCTGACTGCAAGTTCTAAATTTCTGACCACTGTGTATAGCACAGCCATCCTGAACCGCTAATGCATGCCCGCGAAAACCTGGAGGAACCTCCGCCCCGTCTTCGATGCCGCGCTGTCGCGCAGCAAACGGGCCACCGATAATCGACAGCATCCCCCAATCGGTCCCTCTCCTTCGGGAGAGGCGTGATGAGGGGGCTCTCAGATCAAAAACCAGATCAAGATCAAAAGATCGCGTGTCAAGCTCGCTCCTACAGGGCCGTTTGATTAAAGCGGGCGCCCCGTCTTCTACGCCGCGCTGTCGCGCAGCAAACAGGCCACCGAGAATCTTCAGCATCCCCCAATCGGTTCCCTCTCCTGCGGGCGAGGGCTAGGGTGAGGGGGCTCTTGATTTTTTGTACATATCCATTGCTGCGGCAACGGCCACTTAGGGTTCCGGCCTTACGCCGCGTTACTTTGAAAAAGCGCAAAGTAACCAAACGCTTTTTTGCCCCACCACTCGGTGCCTCGCTGTGGCTCGGTATGCCCTCACCACAGGCCTTGCTCCGTGGGCCCGCCGCGATCGGCCATCCTTGGCCGTGTCGCGGCTAACCCGGCGTCCTGCCGGGTTACCCTCTGCGCAACACCTGCGTTCGGCCAGCGTGGTTTAACGGGGCCTCTCAGATCAAAAACCAGATCAAGATCAACAGATCGCGAGACAAGCTCGCTCCTACAGAGCCTTTAGAATCAATCACTTATTTCATGTATGTTAAGAACGGGCGCGTTCTGGATCTTTTGATCATCGCCCAGCCGCTATTTAACCAAGCGTTTTTCCTTGGACGGCCGATAGCCAAAGTAGGCGCTGTAGCATTTGCTGAAATGACTGGGCGAGACAAAACCGCACGCCACCAGCACATCAACCTGGGACAGCTCGGTGTGCTGCAACAAGCGGCGCGCTTCGGTAATGCGCAGCTCCATGTAATAGCGCTGTGGCGTGGTGCCCAGCTGTTCCTTGAACAACCGCTCAAGCTGGCGACGTGAGCGGCCCGCGTACACCGCCAACTGCTCCAGCTCCAGCGGCTCTTCAAGGTTGGCATCCATCAGTTTCAAGACTTCACGCAAAGGCGCGCTGACGCTGACTTTTTCCGTGGGTTTGATCCGTCGATAACGCGACTCTTCAAACGCCAGAATGTCCTCGACCCCTTCGACCAGCGCTTTGTCATGCAGGCTCTTGATCCACGCAAGGGCCATCTGAATCGCCCCCGAGGGGCTGGACGCCGTGAGCCGGTCGCGGTCAATCACAAATGGCTCACTGGTCACATGCGCCGTCTTGGACACTTCCGCCAACGCCGGACGATGCTCAGGGTGAATCGCACATCGATAGCCCTCCAGCAACCCCGCACTGCCGAGAAACCAGGCGCCATTCCACAACCCGGCCAAGGTAATGCCCTGGTGCGCAGCGGTTTTAAGCACGTGGGTAAACGCCTCATCGCTATTCAGTTCAGTGCGGTAGCCGCCGCACACCACCAGCACATCCAGCGCGTTGAGCTGCGCTGCCTCTAGCTGCGAATCAGGCCGGATCACCAGCCCCAGGTCACTGACCACCTCGCCTTGCGCCAGGCCGAAAGTCTGGGTGGCAAACAACCCTGGGCGCAACAAGTTGGCGGTGATCAGGGCATCCAGCGCCTGGGTAAACGCTGGCAGAGAAAAGTGCTCAAGCAGGACAAAACCCACGCGCACCGTTGGCCGGTCCAGCCCCGGGTTTTCGGTTAGATAGCGCAGGTTTTTGCCTTTCAGGCCGGCACTGAATTGACGACGCTCAATCACGATTCGATCCATCTGGTCAGGTTAACGAACAGCCGCATGTACCGGGCCGATCATACCTGCACAGGTATCGATTATCAGAACAATGCTGACTCCATCCGTGAAGGGTGAATGCCTGCGTTCACCAGGCCCCGCAGATCAACGCCGATGCGCCAACGAGCGCACCATCCGGTCGCCCAAGCTTTGCACGCTCTGCACCAGAACCACCAGCACGATGACGGTGACCACCATCACCTGGTTGTTGAAGCGTTGATAGCCGTAGCGAATGGCCAAATCGCCCAGCCCGCCGCCGCCAATAACCCCGGCCATGGATGAAAAGCCAATCAGCATGACCAGGGTCAAGGTCACGCCCGCCACTAACGCCGGCAAGGCTTCGGGCAGCAGCACTTTGAAGATCACGTCACGCAGATCACCGCCCATGGCGAGGATCGCTTCGATGCGGCCTTTGTCGACTTCGTCCAGGGCGTTTTCGACAATTCGCGCAAAGAACGGGAAGGCGCCAATGGTGATGGGCACCACCGCCGCCGTGCTGCCCAACGTGGTGCCGACAATAAGCCGGGTCAGCGGGATCAAGGCGATGAGCATGACCACGAACGGCAATGAACGCCCAAGGTTGACCAGCCCGCCCAGGCTTTTATGCAATTGCGGCATCGGATAAATGCCGCCACTGCGGCTGATAAACAGTAATACCCCCAAAGGCAGGCCGATCAGCAGGGTAAACAGCCCCGCCAGCAGCACCATGTACAGGGTTTCTCCGGTGGCATTGAACACCAGTTGCAGAATCTCGTTCCAATCGATGGTTCGGTTCATGTGCGTTCTACCCTGACGCCGCGCTGTTTAAGAAAGTCCACGACCTGGGTCAACTTCAGTTCGCTGCCCGGCTGACGCAAAGCCACACGCAAACGGCCTACGTTTTGCCCGCCTACGGACTCGACCCCTTGGGCCAGCAAGTCCACTGCTACGCCTTGCTGGCGAGTCAATTCGCTGAGCACTGGCGTGGCCAGCAGCGAGTCGAAAAAGCTCAGTTCCAGTACCTGCGCCTCACTGCCTAACGCGGTGCTGTAGCCCGGTAACAAGGAGCGACCGAGTGCAGAGTCGGGGTTGGCCAACAGCTGAGCAATCGGCCCCGCCTCGACCAGACGACCATTGGCCAGTGACGCGGCGTGGTCACAAATGGACTTGACCACGTCCAGCTCGTGGGTGATCAGAACGATGGTCAGCCCCAACCGACGATTGATATCGCGCAGCAGTTCGAGAATCGAAGCTGTGGTTTCCGGGTCGAGGGCGCTGGTTGCCTCGTCCGAAAGCAGGTAGGCAGGCCGCGCAGCCAAGGCCCGGGCGATGCCCACCCGCTGTTTCTGCCCGCCGGACAACTGCGACGGGAACGCCAGCGCCTTGTCGCTCAGGCCAACCAGATCCAACAATTCAAGCACCCGCGCCTGACGCTGCGCTTTACTGACCTTGGCAATTTCCAGAGGCACGGCGATGTTGTCAAAAACATTACGCGAGTGCAGCAGGTTGAAGCCCTGAAAGATCATGCCGATGCGTTGCCGTTGCAGGCGCAATTCACGATCTGACAACGCTGTCAGGTCTGCGCCGTCCAGCACAATACGCCCGGCACTGGGCCGTTCGAGCAGGTTGAGACAGCGCAGCAGCGTCGATTTACCCGCCCCGCTACGCCCAAGAATCCCGTAGATGGCACCGTCTGGAATGCTCAATGACACTTGATCCAGTGAAGGCGCCTGCCCCGGTATGTACGTCTTGCTCAACTGCTCGATGCTGATCATGGTTGGGCACCCACCTGGGTCACGGGCAACACCGAGCCGGTGTAGGAATCGGTAATAAACTTAGCCACCTCGGGCGACGTCAGGTCCTTGGCCAGGCGCTTGATGCGCGGGTCATCCAGCAACTTGGGGGTGGTCACCAGAATATTGGCGTAAGGGTTGTGCTCGACCTTTTCGAGCCCCAAGGCGTCCTTGGCCGGCACCAGCCCGGCTTCCAGCGCGTAGTTGCCATTGATCACCGCCAGATCAAGGTCGCCCAGCGCCCGTGGGATCTGCGCCGACTCCACTTCGAGGATTTTCAGTTGTTTGGGGTTTTCAGCGATGTCCTTGGGGGTTGCCTGCTCAGCGGCGGGGTCGTTGAAGCCAGGCTTGAGCTTGATCAGGCCGTTGTCTTGCAGCAGATATAAGGCACGGCTGAGGTTGGTCACGTTATTGGGCACGGCGACGGTGCCCTTGACCGGCACATCGGCGAAGCTTTTATGGCGTTGGGAATAAATGCCCAGCGGCTCGATATGCACGGTCGCGGCCACGGCAAATTTTTGCCCCAAAGCCTGTTCCTGCGACTTTAAATAGGGCAGGTGCTGGGTGTAGTTGGCATCGACATCACCGTGGGCCAGCAGCTCATTGGCGTTGATGCCGCTGGTGAGCTCGATCACCTTGATCTTCAGTTCCGGGTCGATCTTGCGCACGTATTCCAGAATCTGCGCATGGGGCACCGGGTCTGCCGCTATCCGCAGGGTTTCCAGCGCCAATGCATCGTAAGACGTCAGCAAGCCGCCGAGCACCGCCAGGGTCAATCCTGTTTGCTTGAACATGGTCAAAATCCTTGATCGGGTGAGGGACTCAAGCGCTCAGCGCGTCGGGAATCAGTGCATCGGCGTAATAACGCTGTGCGACATCGGGGTGCGAACGCAGGCGACCCTTGAGGTAGTTCCAGCCCACATCCCGAAACAACGGGTTGTCCGGATCGCTGGCAGGCCCGCGGGCCTCGCGCAACAGCGCCGCAGGCAATGGATACAGCGGCACCACGGCATCCAGTCGGGCACCCAGGAAGAACGCGATCGACAAACGCTCGCTGCCCTGGGCCGGTGACACCACACGGTGCACGGTGGCGCGCAGATAGCCATTAGTCGCCAGTTCGAGCAACTCGCCAATGTTCACCACCAGGGTGTTGGCGCGCGGCAGTGCGTCAATCCAGCGCCCCTCTTCAACCTCGACTTGCAAACCCGCCTGCTGGTCCTGCAACAGAAAACTCAGAAAACCTGAATCCTTGTGTGCCCCAACCCCCTGGTTGCTGGCATCTGCTGCCTGGCCCGGATAGCGAATCAACTTGATGTGCTCATTGGGTGTGTCGCCGTACAACTGATCAAAGGCGTGCTCAGGCAGCGACAGCGCCTGGGCAAACGCACGCAACAAACGCAAGGACATGGCGGTCATCGCCTGCTGCCATTCCAGCAGCAAGGGTTTCAGCTCGGGCAGCGCTTCGGGCCACTGGTTCGGGCCTTGCAGGCGTGCCCAGAACGGGCTGTTTGGCTCAGTGGGCAGCACCGCCCGTTCAGCGCCAAGGTCGAACTGCTCGCGCAGATCTGGCTTGCCACGGGTGATCTCGGAAGCGGCGCGGTTGTAGCCGCGAAAGTGGGGGGAGTTGATCATCCCGACGGCCGCTTTATCGGCGTCGGGCAAGGCGAAGAATTGCCGTGAATACTGTTGCACTTGGCTCAACAACTCGCTGTCGATGCCGTGCCCGGTCAAATAGAAAAAGCCAACGTCCCGTGCCGCGTTACGCAACTCCTCAAAAAAGCCCTGACGCTGCGCCACGGTGCCTTCAAGCAGCGACAAGTCGAGGACTGGCAAGGCGGTGATATCCCTTGTATGCGGCATGCTTCACTCCCATGTGAATCAATGAAGATCGCGGACGATGCAACTGCCCGGCGCTTCATTAAAGCTAAACGATCTTAAAAATCACCATCCAATACCTTTTTAGAATTAGCTTAAGTAAAAACTCATCTTGTCTTGCGATCTTTTAAAAGATCAAAAGATCGCGAGGCAAGCTCGCTCCTACAGAGGTTTTTTGCCTGAACAGGGTGGACACGCTAAGTCCAAAATCGAATTAACAAATGAAAATTCAGTATTTATAGAAATAAGAACTACGGATTACTGTGGGTCCACTGAGTTGCCACTGCCCAAGGATCTGACCATGTCCGTATCTGCCAATGTCATTGATTTCGCCCTTTACCGAAAACGCCGTCAGGCACGTGCGGCGGCTGAGCTGATGTGGACTGCGTACGCAGCACGAGCCGGGATCACCGTGTTCTTTGCCCCGCCGGTAAGTTCGTCCAGCGATACCCGCCGGGCGTAACGTGGATGAATTACCTGCACACCGTTCCCGATCTGCCCGAACTCCCTCCCCCCGCCAAAGACTGTAATACCGGCGACGATGACGCCATTGGCCAATGCGTCGCCCTCAACCTGCAACGCCTGCGCAGCAAACGCTATTTGTCCCTGGATGCACTGGCCCGCGCCAGCGGCGTGAGTCGGGCGATGCTGGCGCAGATTGAGTCCGGGCGCAGCGTGCCGTCGATCAAGGTGCTGTGCAAAATCGCCAAGGGGCTGAAAGTCTCGGTGGCCGCGTTTCTGGAAAATCGCGCGTTTGAAGGGGTTGAGTTGCTGCCGGCGCAACAGAGCAAGCGACTGGTCAGCGCCAGTGGTGCGTTCACCAGCCGGGCGTTGTTCCCCTACGACAGGGCGCGCCAGTCCGAGTTTTACGAGATTCGCCTCAAGCCGTTAGGCGAAGAAGTGTCCGAGGGCCATGGCCCCGGCATTCAGGAGAACCTGGTGGTGGCCCAGGGGGTGGTGGAAGTCAGCGTTAACGAAGAACGTTATTTACTCTCGACCGGGGACTCGATCCTGTTCTATGCCGACCAGCCCCACCGCTATCGCAACCCGGCGGACAGCGAGGCCGTGGCGTTTTTGGTGATCACCTACCCCGAACGCCTGGACTAAATTCTGTAGCCGCTGCCGCAGGCTGCGATACGGGCCGAAGGACCGTCAAGCGGGCCGCAACCGTCAAGCGGGCCGCTGCGCAGCCCATCGCAGCCTCGTTCCTCGTCAGCGACTACGGGGTGGGTTAGCAGGTGCAGCACATCATTGGCATACCGTTGCAGCTCATCATCATCGGCATGGCGCAGTCGTTCATCATTTTCATCATCAGCATGCAGCAGTTGTTCATCATGTCCATGCTCATGCCGGGCATCGGCATCATCATGCAGGTCATGCAATCTGCTTCCATTTTGCATTCCATGACGCATTTCATCATCGGCATCGGCATCGGCATGCCCATTGGCATCATCATCGGCATGTTCATGCTCGACATGCTGTTCATCATCGCCATGCCGTCTTCAGACATGCACATCATCGACATGTTGGCGCACTGCATCATCATCGGCATGCCGCAGTTCATCATCATCGCCATCATTTCAGCGTTGTTTTTGAACATCGCCATGTCCATGCCCGCAGCTGGCTTCATGGTGCACTTCATGCCCTTGTCGTTCATTTCGCACTGCATGGTGGCCATCATCATCGGCATGCCCATCATCGGCATCATTGGCATGGAGGTGTTCATTGGCATTTGCATGGCGTTCATCATGTTCGAAACTCCGTAATCGACAGTCATGTAGAAAATATGGATTCGATTTTAGAGCGCCCCGAGGCTCGCGCAAGCTGACGGCCGAGCAGCAGAAATAGCCGTTGCACCGCCTGTTTACCCAAGCAATACAGCCTTTAACGCTGCCATTGCAGGTAAACACTTGTTGCAACTGCATTATCTGTCTGCTGCTACAGCGATACCGACGCAATAGATATTCATTCGAGGAATATCTAAAGACCTTAAAGAAATAAACGGTCTAACCAGTGATCAATTAAGGCCACACCGGTTCGCCCAGGTTGAGCATCAAACGATTGGCCCAGGCAAAAATAGCGATCGCGTGGATCAAGTCGAGTATTTCACCGTCATTCAGGCCCTGTTCGCGCAATGCCAACAGCCGCTCGGGCGGTAACTCACCAGGTGCCAGGGTCATGTCAATGGCGAATTGCACAATCGCCTGCTCCCGTGGCGTGGTGCCCGCCGTGTGCGGGTCGGCAAACACCTGGGCGATGGTGTCGTTGCGCTTGGCCAGTTGTTCGAACCGCTGGGCGTGCACCGAGGCGCAAAACACACACTGGTTGATTCGCGACACCACGGCGCTGGCCAGTTCGCGCTCGGCACGGGACAAACCGCCCGGGGCATACATGATCGCGTTAAAGGCCAATGAACGCTGGCGCAGCACCTCAGGCTGGTGAATGAGCGTCAGGTAGTACTGCGACACTTTCGCCTGCGGGTGACTCTCTTCCAGCACCGCCTGCTGCGCGGGGCTGGCCTGCGCCGGATCAAGGGTCGGCAGCCAGGCCTTCCAGCCCAAGGTGCGGTTGGTGAAGCCTTGAATATCCAGTGACTCGCTCATTGCGCAGGCTCCAGTGCTTGCAGTGCGCTAAGGCCCGCCGCCAGGCGCACTTGGTAGGAAATAAAAGCAATCAACTGCCCCAGCGTGACCACGTCGATGGTCTCAAGGCCTGCGGCCAGCAATGCATTGAGCGCCTCGCGGTCACCCTCGACCGGGTTGCGCACCAACGTGCGGGTAAAACCCAGCATCGCCTGCAAGCGCGTCGATTGCAGTTCGGCCAATGCGTCCTGCTCTACAGCTGCCAAGGTCTGCGCATCAGTGGCCAACAGGTGCAGCGGTTCGCGGTAATGCGCGGCCAAGGGTGCATGCGGGGTCAATCGGCAGGCATACCAGGCCACCAGCAAGCGCTCTTCAAGGCTGAGGTTGCCCGGCAAATCGGCATCGAACAACGCCTCATAACTGCCTTGCGTGGCGCTGACCACTTTGCCCCTGGCCTGACGCAACTGTTGCACCGGGCCTCCGGCCGTGAGTAACAACCGATCCAACAGATCGGGTGTGGCAGAACTGTTCATTGCAACTCCTTGGATTGCGCCCGGCGTGCCGCCACGGCGTTATGCAGAAAATCCCTGACGGCCAGCCACGATTGCTCATTGGCCCGGGCATTGGCTGACGGTTCGCCGTCGTCGCTGTAGGTGGCGGGAATGTACGGCAGCAAAATGCTGTGCCCGGCCTGCGGGTAATCATGCTGCGCCACCGGCCACGGGTGTTCGAACCTTGCAAGGCGCTGGCTGACCATCTGCCCGAAATGGCTGGAAGGCCACGCGGCGTCATCACCTGCGGTAAGCAACAGCACCGGCCCGCGGATGCGCTCAACGGCGATCCGTGCCCGCTCCACGGCCTCTTCGTCTTGCAGCGCGGTATTCATCGACACGGCATTGCGCTGCCCGGCATCGCGGGCGGCCCATGAGGCATGCCGGTTGTGGTTCCACAGATGCACCAAAGGCTGGCCGTTGTGCAGCCAGGCCGGGCCATCGCGGCCAACGGCCGGGTCTGCCGCTGCTTGCCCGCCATGCACCAGCGCACTGGGCACGTAGCCGATCACAGCGCTCACCGAGTCCGGGAACAGGCTGCCCAGCAAGAGCACCAGTTCACCGCCGCGCGACTGCCCGCTGAGGGCGACAAAGCCATGGGCCGGGGCCAGTTCACGGCGTATCCAGGCCAAGCCCTGCTGGAAGTACTCCAGTGGCGTATTGGAGATGTAATCCGACAAGCCCGGCGCCTTGAAATAACCCAGCGCCAAGGCGCTGTAGCCACGCGAGGCATACAGCGCAGCGCGGGCTTCGTTGATACCGCCGCCAGAACCATTAAGCACCATCACGGCCGGGTGCGGGCCTGTGCCTGCGGGCTCAAACAAGGTGCCGACCAGGCCGTCTACACGGATCTCGCGGCGCGTCACGCCGGGGGCGGCAAGGCGCTGGATCAGGGTGTGTTCCAGGTCGCTGCCTTGTACCTGGATGCGGGTCAGCAACGGCTGCAGTATGGCGTCAGGAAACACCGCCGAGCTGCGCCCATGCTCAGGCCGCTGGCTCCACAACAGGCCCATGGCCGAAACGCCGGCGTAATCGCCTGCCACCGGCGCGTCCTGCGTCAGGTCAACCCGGCCCTGGGCATTGGCGATAAACGTCGCCGAACTGCGCCAGAGCAGCCCGTTGCCGCGCACGGTCTGGCTAGTCAAGGTCACCCCCGCGCCCGCTGCCAAGCCTTCCAGGACAATCTGCCGGGGCTCATCGAGCAAGCCGTCGGCCGGGGTGATATGCAGGTGCGCCATTACTTTTTTTCCTCGGTGACCATCATCGCCGTGGTCCGGTCACTGAGCCATGGCTCGACCCGCAGCCCTTTACGCGCCGCCCAGATGTTCTGGTAATGAAACAGCGGCAACACGCCCACGTCGTCGGTCACAAGCTTGACTGACTCGCGCAAAATGGCCTCGCGCTTGCTGTCGTCAAACTCGGCCGAGGCCTGTTGCAATGCCTGGTCCACCAGCGGGTTGCTGTAGCGCCCCCAGTTTGATGAGCCCAGACCTTTGCTGGCGTCAGCCGTAGCCAGCACGTTGGCCAGCCCGTAACTGGCCTCGCCGGTGCCGTTGCCCCAGGCGATCACCGTGACCGCGTACTCGTTTTTGTTGGCGCGGCTGGCGTACACCGACCACGGCACCACTTGCAGATCAACCTTGACCCCGATGCGCGCCCAGAACTGTGCCACGGCTTGCAGGGTTTCCGGGGCCAGCGGGTAGCGATCACCCGGCACGTGCACGGTCAGTTGGAAGCCGTCGGGGTAGCCCGCCTCGGCCAGCAGTTTTTTTGCCTGCGCCGGGTCATTGGCGATGTCTGTGACCGCCGGGTTGTAGCCGAAGGTGTTGGCTGGCATCCATTGGTTGGCCGGGGTCACTGTGTTTTGCAAAATGCGCTCAGCGATTGCCTTGCGGTTGATCGCCAACGACAGCGCCTGGCGGACCCGCACGTCACGCAGCGGGTTTTGCGCCAGCGGCTGGCCCGCATTGTCGCGAACAAATTCGTTGGGCCCCGCACGGAAGCTCGGCTGAATCAGCAACGCACGCAAGCCGGGGTAGGCAAAGACGCTGACACTCGGGGTAGCGCTGAGTTTTTTCACGTCCGAGGGCGACACCTTGTCGATCACGTCCACGTCCCCCGCCAGCAAGGCGGCCGTGCGACTGGCCGGGTTGGCGATGTAACGGTAGTCAACGGTGTCCCACGTTGCAGGCTTGCCCCAGTAGTCGGTGTTGCGCTCAAACAGGCTACGGTCGCCCTGGGCATTGGACACCAACCGATATGGCCCGGTGCCGATCATCGCCTTGCCGCTGTTGTAGTCGGCTGTGCTGGAGTGCTCACCGACATGCCGGCTGACGATGTAAATCGAGTCGATGTTTTGCAACAGCAATGGATTGGGTTCAGACGTCTTGACCCGCAAGGTGTAAGGGTCAGGGGCGCTCACCGACTCGACTGTGCGCAGCGAACTGGAATACGGCGCCACGCTGCCGGGAACGTTACGCGCCCGTTGCAGGGAATACACCAGGTCATCGGCGGTCAGCGGCTGGCCATCCTGCCATTTGACGTCCTTGCGCAGGTAGAACTCCCACGTAGTGGCATCCAAGGTTTTCCAGCTTTCAGCCAGCCCCGGCAGTGTCTTGTCATCGCGACGTTCCAGCAACGACTCAAACACATGCAGCGCCAGCGAACGGTCACCAGCGTGGTTGTTCAATTGCGGATCCAGCGACGACACCGGATCGGCGTAGGCAATGCGCAGGGATTGGGCACTGGCCCCCGCCGCGCCGGTCAACAGTGCAGCGGTCAGTAACGTAAGCAGCAGCGGTTTCATGGCAGGTATCCGAAGGTTCAAGAAACAAGGTTGAGATGGCAGGCGCTGAGGTGCCCCGGCGACACTTCACGAAGCGTCGGCGCCTGTTCGCGGCAACGTTGGCTGGCGTGCGGGCAGCGCGGGTGAAAGTGGCAACCGGACGGCGGATTCAGCGGGCTGGGCATTTCGCCGCGAATGGCCTGGTACTGGCTGCGGCGCAGCTCGAAACGCGGGATCTGCGCCATCAATGCCTGGGTATACGGGTGGTTGGCGCGGCTGAACAATTCGTCCACCGTGGCCGACTCCACCACCCGCCCCAAGTACATCACCACCACCCGGTCACACAGGTGCTCGACCACGCCCAGGTCATGGCTGATAAACAGGTAAGTCAGGCCCAGTTGCTCGCGCAGGTCCATAAACAGGTTGAGGATCTGCGCCTGAATCGACACGTCCAGCGCCGCCACCGACTCATCGCACACCAGCAACTCGGGCTGCACCGCCAGGGCCCGGGCAATGCCGATGCGCTGGCGCTGGCCGCCACTGAACTGATGCGGATAGCGCTGACGCAGCTCCGGACTTAACCCCGCACGGCGCAGTTGCGCACTGACGTAGTCGTCAAAATCGCTGCGACTGGTCAAGCCCTGGCGCAAGGCGCCCTCACCCACAATGCGGTCAACCCGCAAGCGTGGATTGAGGCTGGCGTAAGGGTCCTGAAAGATCATTTGCACCTTGAGCCGCGCACCTGCGCTCAAGGACTCATAGGGTTGCCCCTCGACATTAACGCTGCCGCTGGAGGCTGGCAGCAGGCCCGCGACCATGCGCCCCAAGGTCGACTTGCCGCAACCGGACTCACCCACCAGCCCCACCACTTCGCCACGGGCGATGCGCAGGTCGACGTTGTCCACGGCGCGGGTCAAGGGCCGTGGCTGGCTCCAGCTCAAGCGCTGCAGCAGGCCACCAGGGGCCTGGCCAAACTGCTTGCTGACCTGGCGAAGTTCGATCAAAGGCACGGATTCATTGGCCATGGGCAGCTCCAGCTTCATAGACGGCGGGATGAAAGCAGCGCAGGCTGCGCCCCGGTTCAATTTCAACGGCGGGCGGCAATTCGCTGCACGCGCTGCTGGCCCGGCTGCACCGCTGGGCGAAGGCGCAACCGGCGGGCATCGACAACAGATTGGGGGCCATGCCGGGGATCTGCCGCAGGCGTTGCCCGCGCTGATTGCGGCTCGGCAGGCTGTCGATCAGGCCTTGGGTATACGGGTGCAGCGGGCGGTCGAGCACCGCATCGACACTGCCCTGCTCGACAATGCGCCCGGCGTACATCACCGCCACTTGATCGGCCAGCCCGGCCACCACCGACAGGTCATGGGTGATCCAGATCAGTGACGTGCCCTGCTCGCGTACCAGCTTCTGCACCTCGCCCAAAATCTGCGCCTGAATCGTCACATCCAGTGCGGTGGTCGGCTCGTCGGCGATGATCAAGTCCGGGCGGTGCAGCAAGGCAATCGCAATAGCGACCCGCTGGCGCATGCCGCCAGACAACTGATGCGGGTAGGCGCGCAGGCGCTCTTCCGGGCTAGCGATGCCCATCGACGCCAAGGTGTCACAGGCGTGCTGGCGCGCCTCGCGACGGCTCATCGGGCTGTGCGCACGCACTGCTTCGATCATTTGTGCATCGATGCGCAGCACCGGGTTGAGGGTCATCATCGGGTCTTGAAAAATCATGGCGATCCGATTGCCCTGCAAATGGCGCAGCTCTTTGGCTGATAACCGGGTCAGGTCGCGGCCCTGAAAAATAATCTCTCCGCCGCTGATTCGCCCCGGTGCATCCACCAGCCCGAGGATCGAAAAACCGGTCACCGACTTGCCCGAGCCCGACTCGCCCACCAGCCCCAGAATCTGCCCCGGCTGCAAGCGCAAGGACACCTCGCGCACGGCAGGCAGCACGCCGTCACGGGTATGGAAAGAGGTCGACAGGTTGCGCACTTCAAGGGTCGCAGGCCGCACGTCTTGCTGGAATGCATTCATCGTTGCAGCCTCGGGTTGAGTACATCACGCAGACGGTCGCCCACCAGATTGATCGCGACGATGGTCAACAGCAGCGCAAGGCCTGGGAACACGCTGATCCAGTACTCGTCGCCGAGCATGAATTGAAAGCCGTTGGCAATCAGCAGGCCCAACGACGGCTCGGTAATCGGCACACCGAGGCCGAGAAACGACAGGGTCGCTTCCAGAGTGATGGCACGGGCGATCTGCAAGGCGCCGATCACAATCAGCGGCGGCAGGCAGTTGGGCAGAATGTGCCCCACCAGAATCCGCCAGCGGCTGATGCCCTGCCCGCGTGCGGCCTCGACGTATTCGCGGCGGCTTTCGACCAGCGCCTGGCCCCGCGCGGTGCGGGCGTAATAGGCCCACTCCAGCAGCACCAGGGTCAGCATCACGTTGCCCACGCCTTTGCCCAGCCAGGCGAGGATCATCAGCGCCATGAGAATCCCCGGGAACGACAGCAGCAGGTCCACCAGACGCATCACCAAGGCGTCGACCCAACCACCTGCATACGCCGAAATCAGCCCCAGCAACGTCCCGATCACGGCCGCGATCAAGGCTGAGCCCACGCCCACCAGCAAGCTGATGCGCAAGCCATAGACAATCGCCGAATACAGGTCGCGTCCCTGCCCGTCCGTACCAAGCCAGTAGGTGTAAGCCCCCTCGGCGCTGTGCGCTCCAGGCGCCAAGCGCGCATCCAGAACGTCCAATTGCATCAGGTCATAAGGGTTTTGCGGGGTGATCCAGGGCGCTAACAGTGCGGCCAGGGTGATCGACAGCAACATCAGCAGGCCGACCATCGCCAAAGGCGAGCGGATAAAGTCCAGCGCACCGCGTTGCCATAGCGATTCGACGCGCATCACGCTCGGCGGGGTTTGCAGGGCAGTCATTGCGCACCTTCCAGACGGACACGCGGGTCCAACACGCGATACAACACATCCACCAGCAGGTTGAGGCTCACAAAAATCACCACCACGACCAGCAGGTACGCCACCACCACCGGCCGGTCGAGGTTGTTGATGCTGTCCAGAATCAGCTTGCCGGCACCGGGCCAGGCAAAGATGGTTTCGGTAACCACCGCGTAGGCGATGGTCGAACCCAACTCCAGCCCCAGCACGGTGACCAGCGGGATCAAGGTATTGCGCAACACGTGCATCACAATCACCCGCCTGGGCGACAAGCCTTTGGCCCGAGCGAATTTGACGAAGTCCTGGGGGAGGATTTCACGCACCCCGGCGCGGGTCAGGCGCAGTACCAGCGAGACTTTGAACAGCGCCAGGTTCAACGCGGGCAGCAACAAGTGCTGCCAGCCATTGAGGGTCAGCCATGACCACTGAATGCCAAACAATTCCCGCGTCTCGCCACGGCCGCTGGCGGGCAGCCAGCCCAGGTGCACCGAGAACAGCAGAATCAGCATCAAGGCGACCCAGAAAGCCGGCAACGAAAACCCGATAATGCTGCCCGCCATCATCAGCCTCGCCGCTTTGCTGTCCGGGTATAACCCGGCAAACAGCCCCAGCGGCACGCCGATGACGATGGCCATCAACAAGGCGCTAAACGCCAGTTCGAAGGTCGCGGGCAGGCGCTGCACAATCAGTTGCAGGGCGTCTTCGTGATAGACATAACTCTTGCCCAGATGCCCGTGCAAAATCCCGCTGAGAAAGTTCAGGTATTGCTGCCACAACGGCTGATCCAGGCCCAGCCGGGCAATCGCTTGCAAGCGCTCGGCCTGATTGAGGTCTTCACCGATCAGAATGTCCACCGGGTTGCCGATGGCATTGAGCCCGACGAACACAATCAGGGTCATCAGCAGCATCACCAGCAAGGCTTGCCCCAGCCGCCGCAACAACCATCCGGTCATGTGCGCAACTCCTCGGCGCGCAGGATGCCCGGCTGCCATTCATCGCCCTTCAATTCCGGCTCGGCATAGGCTTGCATCGCCTCGAAATGCAGCTCGATATCGTCGTTGAACAATTGCCCGGCCAACCCTTGAGCCATGCGCTTGGCGCCTTCGCTGATGGCCGGAATATCACCGGACACACCGCCGTAAGTCAGCGCTGCCGGGTAACTGAAGCAATGCACGCGGTCCAGCCCCGGGCAGGAGCCAGGCACACGTTCGAGAAATTCGAATAACGGCCCCAAGTCGGGCAACTGCGACAGCTCAAGATCTTCTTGCCCGACCGGTGCACTGTATCGGTCGCTCCACAGCTTGATGTGCGGGGCAAACGGCGAGAACTCCGGGCGCAAGGCCCAGTTGCTGCGAAAGCCGGTGGCAAACACCAGAAAGTCGTAGTGCAAATGGGCGGTTGGCGTCTGCAGCAACAGGCTGCCATCGGCTTGCACTGCCACCGATTCAACCGGGCTGCCCAGCAAGAACCGCGCATTGGCATGCCGCGACACGCGCAACGTGCTGCCTTGGGGCGGCGGCACTTGTTGCAGATTGAGGTAATGGCGGATGCTCCATTTCCAGTCATCCGGCAGGCGCCAGTAGCCGTGGGTCATGCCCGGGCTGCCAGCACCTTTGCCCTTGTTGATGCGGGGTAAATCCTTGCGCCGGACCAGCACGTCCACCGACCGGGCGCCCGCCTCCAGCGCAGTCCCGGCAGCGTCCATGGCCGAGGCACCGCCGCCGATCACCGCCACGCGCTTGCCGACAAACCAGTGGTCCTGCAAACCGTCAGCCGAGTGCGCCCAGTATTCACGGGGCAGCGCGTCAGCCACTGCTGGCACCCAAGGCCCGCCCAAACCATCGCGACCGGTGGCCAGCACCACGTGCCGGGCCGAAACGTTGAGGGCTTGCCCGTCGGCATCAATACTCAGTTCGACGCGACCGTCCGCCTTTGGTTGCACCCGCATCACGCGGTGGCGGTTACGCACATCCAGGCGCAGCACGTGCCGATACCAGCGCAAATACTCAGCCCATTGCAGGCGCGGAATCTTGTCCAACTGCTCCCACGCGGCCAGGCCGAACTGGGCTTCGAACCAGGCGCGAAAGGTCAAGGCCGGCAAACCCAACGCCGGGCCGCTCAATTGCTTGGGCGACCGCAGGGTCTGCATGCGCGCCGTGGTCGCCCACGGCCCTTCAAAGCCTTCTTCGGACTGGTCGAACACCACCGCCTTCACCCCCAGATGGCGCAACTCGGTTGCCAGCGCCAACCCGGCCATCCCTCCGCCAATCACGGCCACTTCAAGCAGCAACTGGCCTTCTTGATGACGAGGTTTGACCCACGGCTGAGCCGGTAAATCGAGCCACTGCAAATCCTCGCGCAGGCGCGCTTCGAGGGCTGGCAGGCCAATGGGAGCTGTGGTGTGGGGCATTGTCGGTATCTCTATTAAAGTCATGAACGCTTCGCAGGATCTGCCACAGACTGCGGAAGATCCTGCGAAGAGCGGGCCAGGCGTTGGCCCCGGGTTTAAAAATCGATGTTCAGACGGCCGTAGTAAAACGCCCCGTAAGAGCCAAACGGTGAGATCGACGAGTAGTACGAGCCACCGGAGACATCAATGATCTGGTGCTTGTCCGGGTACACGTTGAACACGTTGTCGGCCCCCACAGACACGGTGATGTTGTCGGTCAGGGCGTAGTTCACGTCGACATCGGTGATCCACTTGGCGCTGAAGGTTTCGTCAATACCGCTGGTACCGCTGCCCAAGCGCTTGACCTTGCCGTAACGGGTGCTGCGCAGGCCAATGTCCCAGTCGCTGACTTGCCAGTTCACGCCGACGATGTACTTGCTCTTGGGCACCAGGTCGGTCACACCGCCCAGCTCCGTGCGCTCAAAACGCGACAGGCCGAGGCTTTGCAACTGGCCGGGATTGGCCTTGAGGTCGGTAATGGTGGCTTTGTTCCAGTTCGCCCCCAGGTTCCAGCGCAAACGCCCGTAACGGTCCAAGTGCTGGGTGTAGTCAGCCACCAGATCCAGGCCCTTGGTGCGGGTGTCAAAGGCGTTGGCGTAATACTGCACCTGCTGCACATGGGAGAAACCATTGGCCGCGAGGATCTTGTCGACTGCCGGGCCCGACAGCGGGCTGATCAGTGCAATACGGTCTTGCAGGTCAATCAGGTAAGCATCCAATGCGATGTTGAGGTTCTGCACCGGGCTCCAGGTCAGGCCCGCCGAGATGCTTTCAGACTTCACCGGGTCCAGGTCTTCAGCGCCCAACGCCCGGCCAATCGCCGAGTTGGGTTGCACACGCTTGATCATGATGTCCTGGGTTTCATTGCCCACGGTGCGACGGCCCAAACCGGTCTTGGCGTAGCCCTGTTGCACCATCGACGGCGCAACAAAACCGGTGCTGATGGCACCTCGCGCAGCCAGCTCCGGGGTAAAGGCATAACGGGTCGACAGCTTGCCGGTCCAGGTATTGCCCGAGCTGTCGGTGTAATGCTCAAACCGCCCGGCGGCGCCGACAAACCACTTGTCCGTCACATCCAGCCCCAGGTCGACATAAGCGGCCGAGTTGCTACGACGCAGATTGACTTCATCCTCGGGCAGCAGCAGGTAGTTTCCCAGCGCACCGATGGCCGACAACTGCCCCGCTCGCGGGTGGCCTTGTGGGTAACGGTAACCGCCGTTGGCATAGGATTCGGCGTCCCCGGACTCTGTGCGGTACTGCTCGAAACGGTATTCGAGGCCGGTGGCAAAGTTCAGCGGGTTGCGCGTGCCGATGTCCAGCTTGCGGTTGAGGTCCAGGTTGGTCGTCCACTGGGTGAACGTGTTGGTCTGCAGGTCAAAATGGCGCGGGCTGTCCGGCCCCAACGACGGGTTGAGGTTGTTTTTGGTGCTTTGCTTCTGCCGGTTCGAGCCGTATGAGGTGCTCAAGTCCCAGCCCCAGCCCGCCAAGTCATCGCCACGGGCACCGAACACGCTTTGGTAGTCAAAGCTGTCAAAGGTGAAATCCGGGGCCACGCCGTCCGGGTAGAGCTCGTTGATGATGGTGTTGCCGTTGGGGCGACGATAAGCGATCGACACCAGCGCATCCTGCTGGCCGACCGTGCTGAAGGAGTACAGCGAGATCGAATCGTTAAGCGGCAACTCGGCGTTGTACGACACGTTGAGCTGCTCGATCTCCGGCAGGCCACCACCATAGGTGCGCTTGTCGATGGTGTTTTCACGCGGGTCAGGCTGGCCGTTCACCGGGTAGTAAAAACTGCCGGTGGCCACCCCGGAACGCTTGGTGCTGTCCTGCTTTTTGGCATCCAGGGCGAAGTTGAAAAAGCCGTCATTGGGCAGCGGCAAACCGATGTCGAAGGTCTGCTGGTAGGTCTCGCCGTTAGAGCCCACCCCGCTGTGATAATGCGAACGACGCCCGGCCATGGTGCTGGCGCTGCCGCCGCTGCTGTTGGACTTGAGGATGATATTGATCACCCCGGCGATGGCGTCCGAACCATATTGTGCTGCCGCACCGTCGCGCAGTACTTCAACACGGTCGATGGCGCTGATGGGGATCAGGTCCAGATCGGCCGGGTTCCAGCCTTCGGACAGCACCGAGTTTTCCGAGGCAACCGAACCGCCATGGCGGCGCTTGCCATTGACCAGCACCAGCACATAGCCGCCCCCCAGGCCGCGCAAACCGGCCGAGCGGGCCACGTTGCTGTACGCGCCGCCAGTCACCTTGGCCACGTTGAACGAAGGCAGGGTTTGCGCCAGGGCATCGCGCAAACTGGTACTCGCACCTTGCTTGAGCAGTTCCTGGCCGCTGATCACATCGATCGGCACGGCACTTTCTGCCACCGTGCGCTGAGTACCGCGGTTACCGACCGAAACCACGGTTTGCATGACCGGCTCCGTTTTAGCGTGAGCCTTGTCGTCATCTTCTTGTGCCGCTACCGGTCCACTGACCAGGCACAGGCCGGTCAGCGCGAGGGCTGCCGGGGTAAAAAGTGAAGCCGATGAAGCGCCGGATTGCATATGCAAACTCCCCGATAAATCGCCAAAAAAGTTAAAACACGTCTTGCGGCGATTTGCCGAGGTCGGCTGGATGCCCGCGAAGCTGAAGGTCTGTGTTGGCAGCCTTCAATTCATTTTCATGATTCATTAGCGCATTGAATGCGGTAAATGAATACTAAGGAGCAGCGGTTATTCCATCAACTGGCAAAAAAGGATATGGATATTTCCGTATGGAATAAAAACTGTAGGAGCGAGCTTGCCTCGCGATCTTTTGACCTTTAAAAGATCGCGAGGCAAGCT
>NZ_JASCPQ010000069.1:0-31110 GCF_029959305.1 Pseudomonas sp. PS01297 | reverse complement strand
AGCTTGCCTCGCGATCTTTTAAAAAGATCAAAAGATCGCGAGGCAAGCTCGCTCCTACAGTTAGCCTATTTACTTCCAGTGATGAATCGGCCAGCCGGCCTTTTCAGCGTGTTCACGCAAGACCGGGTCAGGATTGACCACATGCGGGTGATCCACTTTGAGCAGCAACGGCAAGTCGTTGCGTGAGTCGGAATAAAAACTCGCGCCCTCAAGGTTTTCTTCTTGCTCGTCCAGCCATTCCAGCAGGCGCGTGATCTTGCCTTCGCGGTAGGTCAGGGTGCCCACGGTGTTGCCGGTGTACGTACCGTGTGCGACTTCCAGTTCAATACCCAGCACTTCATCAATGCCCAGACGCTCGGCAATCGGTTTGACCAAATGCACGCCCGACGCCGAAATAATCAGAATGCGATCGCCGGCTTTGCGGTGAGCGGCCACGGTTTTGGTCGCGTCACTGAAAATGATCGGTTCGATAAAGTCTTCAACCCATGGGCCGACCAAATGATCGACTTCTTCAGGGGTACGCCCGATCAAGGGCTCCAGGCTGAAGGCCATGTAGTCTTCCATCTTCAATTCGCCTTGGCTGTAGGCGTGCATCAGTTCGTTATTGCGCTTTAAAAACGCCTGCGGATCGACCCAGCCCAGGCGGCCCATTTGCTCGCTCCACAAGGTGGCGCAGTCGCCGTGAATCAACGTTTCATCTAGGTCAAAAATTGCCAGGGCCATCAGTGCAACTCCCTTTTCATGGTGCTCAAAAGCATCAGGCTACCTCACATAAGGCGCTGGAATCGATGGTCAACGCCACGCGCTGACCATCCGCGTACAGGTCGGCCGCAGAACGGTTGAGCACGTCTACGATCAACTCCACGCCACGGACTTCGACCCGATAGCGGATCACGTTGCCCAGCAGGCTGTGGTTGCGGATCAGTGTGTCGGCCTCTCCGTGCAGGCTCAAGCCCAGGGTTTCCGGGCGTATGGCGATGCGGCTGGTGACCGGGCGCTGCAACAAACGGCTGGCGGTGTCGGCGTCCAGCAGGTTGTAGTTGCCAATAAAACTCGCGGCAAACACGTCCACCGGGGCCACATAGAGGCTTTCGGCATTGCCGCTCTGGACGATCCGTCCCTTGTTCATCAGGAAGATGCGGTCACTCATGGTCAGCGCTTCTTCCTGATCGTGGGTGACGAAAATCGTGGTCAGCCCCAGCTCACGCTGAATCTGCCGGATCTGCTCGCGCAAATGCTTGCGGATACGGGCGTCCAGTGCTGACAACGGTTCGTCCAGCAGCAACAGGCGCGGGCGCGTCACCAGTGAGCGGGCCAGCGCCACACGCTGGCATTGACCGCCCGACAGTTGGTGCGGGTAGCGCTTGGCAAAGTCATTGAGCTCGACCAGTTGCAGCACCTCAGCCACGCGTTTTTGGCTGTCATTGGCGTTGACCTTTTGCATGCGCAGGCCAAACGCGACGTTTTGCTCAACGGTCATGTTGGGGAACAGCGCGTAGCTCTGAAACACCATGCCAATCCCGCGTTTTTGCGGGTTGAGCGGCACGATGTCCTGGCCATCGAGGAGGATCTTGCCGTCATCCACCGGCGTCAGCCCGGCAATGCAGCGCAGCAGCGTTGACTTGCCGCAGCCAGACGGGCCGAGCAGGGTGACGAACTCGCCCTTGCTGATGGTGAAATTGATGTCGCTGAAGACCGGCGTGCCGGAGTAGGTTTTTTGCAGGTGTTCGACGCTGACAAAACTCATTGGCTTTTGTCCTTGTTCAGGAAGGTGGCAACCCAAGTCAGCACCAGTACAAAAAGGAAGTACGAGATCACCAGCGCGCTGGTGAAATGGCCGCTGCTGTTACGCATGTTATTGAGGAACACCTGCAAGGTTTCGTAGCGGGTGCCGACCAGGATGTTGGCAAACACAAACTCGCCAAACAGGAACGAAAACGACAGCAGCAACGCCACCAGCAAGCCTTTGCGCAAGTTCGGCAACACCACCAGAAACGCCGCCTGCCAGGTGCTGGCGCCGAGCAATTGAGCGGCGTCCATCAGGTCGTGCAGGTTGATGGCTTGCAGGTTGTTGGTGATGGCCCGGTACATAAAGGGCAGGGCCACGGTGAAGTAGCAACCGATCAGGATCCACGGCGTACCGACCATGGCCATCGGCCCCGAGCCGTACAGTTGCAGCAGGCCCACCGATGACACCACCGGCGGTACCGCAAACGGCAGCAGGATAAGGATGTTCATCAGCGCGTCGAGCTTGGGGAAGTGGTAATGCACCACAAACAGCAGCGGCAGAATCAACACCACCGACAGCAGCAAAGACCCGAAGCAGATCAACAGTGAATGGCCGAATGCGGTCAAAAAGCGCGGGTCGCTCCACAGTTGTAGGTACCACTTGAAGGTAAAGCCGCTGGGCAACACGGTGGCGGACCAACTGCTGGCGATCGAGTACACAAACGTGCCCAGCAGCGGCAACAGCAAAATAATAAACAGCAGGTAAACCACCGTGCGGTGATAAACGCTGGCGGTTCCGGTTTCAGCGCGCGACATGGTAGCTCCTCTTTAACAGCCACTGATGCACCAGCGTCACCAGGGTCATCAACCCCACCAAAATCACCGCCAGCGCACTGGCCATGTTCGGGTCCAGGCTGATATCACCCGACACCATCGCGGCAATGCGGATAGGCAATACGTTGAAGTTGCCGGTGGTCAGCGCATACACCGTGGCGTAGGCGCCGAGGGCGTTGGCCAGCAGGATCACAAAGGTGCCTAGCAGCGCCGGTGTGAGGACCGGCAGGCCGATAAAGCGCCAGAACTGCCAGCTGTTGGCGCCCAGCAATGACGCTGACTCGCGCCAGTCTTCACGCAGGGCATCAAAGGCCGGGTACAGCAGCAGAACGCCCAGCGGGATCTGGAAGTAGGTGTACAGAATAATCAGGCCGGTTTTGGAGTAGAGGTTGAAGTCCTCGATGATCCCCGCCTGTTTCAGCATGATCGTGATACTGCCGTTGAACCCCAGCAGGATGATGAAGGCAAACGCCAGCGGCACCCCGGAGAAGTTGCTGGTCATGTTGGCGAAGGCGTTGACGAAGTTGCGCAGCTTTGAGTCGACTTTATGCAGCGAGTAGCTGCCGAGCACGGCAATCACGATGCCGAACAGGCTGGACCAGAAACTGATCTCCAGGCTGTGCTGGATGGCCTGTAAATAGAACTTCGAGGCGAAGATCTTGCTGAAGTTGTCCAGGCCCCAGCCGGTGTCTTCTGATTGCAGGCTGTGTACCAGCACCCACAGCAGCGGGGCAATCTGGAACACGATAAAGACAATTGCAAAGGGCGCGAGGCACAACAATGCCAGCCATTTACCACGGGTCATGGCGCGGGTCTCAATAAGGTCTGGCACAGCGGTTTGTCATGGGCGACGCCCAGCAATTGGCAAATCGTGCCGCACAGTTCGGTTTGTTTAGGGGTGGCCTGAGGGTCCAGGCTAAAGGCGTCGCCAAGTACAAACAGCGGCACTTCACGCTCTTCGGGCAACAGGCCATTGTGCGAGCGGTCGTTGTTCATGCCGTGGTCGGCGGTCACCAGCACCTGGTAGCCCGCGTCCAGCCAGCCTTGCAGGTAGTCGGCCAACACAATGTCGGCAGAACGCGCGCTGTTGCGGTACTGCGAGCTGTCGAGGCCGTGCTTGTGGCCGGCATCGTCGATGTTCATCGGGTGCACCAGCAAAAAGTCCGGCGCATGGCGCAGGCGCAGGCTTTCGGCATCGGCAAACAAGTGGGAATCGGGGTAGTGATCGTTCCAGTAAAAATGCCCGTGCTGGATGGGCAGGTCACTGTCTTCGGTGTGGCGGTCACGGGCCGCGATAAAAGGCGAGCGGTTATACAGTTCGCTGACCCAGTGGTAAGCCGCGGCGGCGGTGCTCAAACCTGCTTCGCGGGCGTAATGGAACACGCTGCGCTGGTGAGACAGGCGCGACACATTGTTATGCACAATGCCGCTTTCAATCGGCGGGACACCCGTGAGGATGCACTCGTAAAGAGGGCGCGACAGCGCTGGCAATTCACAGGTGAGCTTGTACAGCGTGGCGCGTCCTGCGCTGACATACGCCTGCAAATGCCCCATGGCATGGCGGGCAACATCATGATTGAGTCCGTCGAGTACCACCAAAATGACCTTGTGTTTCATGTACTGCGACTCCGCGAACTAAAGAAAAACACAAGCCTCTGTAGCCGCTGCCGAAGGCTGCGATCGGCCACGAAGTGGTCGTGGCAGTTAAAGCCGAGGAAGGTCCTTCGGCCCTTATCGCAGCCTGCGGCAGCGGCTACAGGGGCAGCGGGTTCTTTACTGCATGTTGATGATGACTTCTTCCTGCCATTTCTGAGGCAGGGCCTTCGCGGTTTTTTCCCATGCGTCGGCGTCTTTGATCGGCGTCACGTTCTTGTACTGCTCGTTAGGCAGCAGCTTGGCCTTCACGTCGTCTGGCAGGGTCAGGTGTTCGGCACGGATCGGGCGGGCGTTGCCACGCGCCAGGTTGGTTTGGCCGGCATCGCTGAAGATGTATTCGCGGGTCAGTTTGGCGGCGTTCGGGTGCTTGGCGTATTTGTTGATGATGGTGGTGTAACCCGAAATTACCGAGCCGTCCGACGGGATCAGCACCACGTAGTCATCCGGGTTGGCCATTTTGGCTTTGTAGCTCAGGCCGTTGAAGTCCCAGACCACGCCCACTTCAACTTCGCCTTTTTCCAGGGTGGCGATGGTCGGGTTTGCCAGTGAAAGTCGGCCTTGCTTGGCGATATCAGCAAACATCAGCAGGGCGGGCTGAATGTTCTTTTCATCACCGTGGTTGGCATAGGCTGCGGCCAGAACACCGTTGGAGGCTTGCGCGGCGGTGCTCACGTCACCGATCGAGACCTTGTATTTACCGGATTTGAGGTCAGACCATTTGGTTGGCACTTCGGAGCCGTGCAGCAGCTTTTTATTGACGATAAACGCGATGGTGCCGGTATAGGCCAATGCCCAGTTACCGTCTTTATCTTTGGCCCAGGCCGGGATCTGTTCCCAGGTGGTGGGTTTGTATGGCTGGGTCACTCCTTTGGCCACCGCGATAGGACCGAAGGCTGCACCGACGTCACCGATATCAGCGCTGGCGTTGTCTTTTTCGGCGGCAAACTTGGCCACTTCCTGAGCCGAACTCATGTCGGTGTCGACATGCTTGAGGCCATACAGTTTGTTCAGGTCTTCCCACGTGCCTTTCCAGTTGGCCCAGTCATCGGGCATGCCGACACTGTTCACGGCGCCCTCTGCCTTGGCGGCAGTTTCAAGGGCTTTTAAATCGACATCGGCGGCCATGGCCGAGGTGCAAAGGGCGATGCTGGTGCCTAACAGTGATGCCAGAAAAAACTGTTTCATCTGAAGCTCCTGTGGGGGTGTTCACGCTGGTTTTTTTAGAGTTTTGCAGTGGGTTGGTCTAGGTCAGCAATACCTGAGCCAATTTAAGGGGGCTGCATGACACTTTAATGTCGGCATTGGTTGTGCAAGCACTTTTACAGGCCCGCCAAGTGCCGTGAGCTAAGCGTAGACCATGGTCAAGGCCCCGGCGGGTATGGGCTTGAGGGTTAAAACAGGTGTCAGTGTCATCGAACAGTCATCTGCACTGCCTAGGCTGACACCCTCAAGAGTTAAGTGTTTTGCAGGCCGAGCCTGCCCACATTTGGTGCTGGACTAGTCCAGATAGGTAACGTTGATGCGTGAAGGTGCACCCAAAGCGGTGACAGCCATTGGTCTGGCCCTGCAAGAGCAAATCGAACATGGCTTGCTGACCTGTGGCAGCCAATTACCGGCTGAAAGAAAACTCAGCGAACTGTTCGCGACCACCCGCATCACCGTGCGTGAAGCGTTGTTGCAACTGGAAGCTCAAGGCGTGGTGTATCGCGAGGAGCGGCGCGGCTGGTTTATTTCGCCGCCGCGCCTGGCCTACAACCTGATGCAGCGCAGCCACTTTCACGCGATGGTCAGCGCCCAGGGGCGAGTACCGACCACCGAGGTGATTTCGGCGCGCTTGCAGCCGGCGTCGGCCGCTGTGTGTGCACGCTTGCAGTTACCGGCGTTTTCCAGCGTGATCCAGATCTGCCGGGCGCGGCGCATTGATGGGCGTTTGGTGCTGTATGTCGAGCATTACCTGAACCCGCAATACTTTCCGCAGATTCTGGATTTTGACCTTACGCAGTCGATCACTGAGCTCTATGCGCGGCACTACGACTTGCATTACGGGCGGGTGCGTTTTGAGATCGTGCCGACCGCCTTGCCCGCCGAGGCGGCGGCAACGCTTAAAGTGTCGACGGGCAGCCCGGGGTTGAGGATCGAGCGCATCAACTACGACCAGCACGAGCGGCTGATCGACTGTGACATTGAGTATTGGCGACATGACGCGATCCACGTTGGTGTGGATGTGCTGGAGCGTTGAGTCTGAGCCTGCCTCGCGATCTTTTAAAGATCAAAAGATCGCGAGGCAAGCTCGCTCCTACAAGGAGGTAGGGGTTATTCCTTCTGCAACGTTCCGCTACCTGCTGTTACTACCTGCACGCTCAGGCGTGGTGTCGCGAGGTCAAGGCCGGCTTCATCCAGATGGCGCTTGAGCGACAGGTTGAACGCCCGTGACACTTCCCATTGTTTGATCGGCGCGGTTTTGAAGCGTGCGCGCAAAATCGCGCTGCCCGACTCGAAACTTTCGACCCCTTGAATCTCCAGCGGCGACCAGATGTTGCGGCGCTGCAACGGGTCGGTGCGCATCTTTTGTCCCACCTCGCGCATCAGCTTGATGGCGTCGTCGATTTCCATGTTGTACGGGATCGCCACGCGGAAGATCGCGTAACCGAACTCGCGGGAATAGTTTTTGATGCTTTTGATTTCACTGAACGGAATGGTGTGCACGATGCCGTCAATGTCACGCAGGCGCACGGTACGAATCGTCAGGCCTTCGACGGTGCCCAGGTGGCCACCGACATCCACGTAATCATCGATGGCCAGCGAGTCTTCAATGATGATGAACAAGCCGGTAATCAGGTCGGCAACCAACGACTGTGCACCAAAACCAATAGCCAGACCGATCACACCGGCACCGGCCAGCAGTGGCGTGACGTTCATGCCCATGTTCGCCAGTGCGACGATCAGCGCAATGATGAAAATGGCCGCAAACAGTACGTTGCGAATCAACGGCATCATGGTTTGCGCGCGGGCGTTGGCCAGGCCTTTGCGCGAACGGGTCAGGGCGTGGTGGATGGCGGTATCGGCGAGAATCCAGATCAGCCACGCAAACAGTAACGTCCCCGCCAGGCCGAACAGCTTGACGCTGATTTCATGGCCTTCACCCTCGGTGAAACCGATCAGCGAGAGGCCCCACACGCGCAACCCCAACTCGATGAACACCAGCCACACAATCAAGTGCGCCAGGGTGTAGACAAAACTCTTGAGCCGTTCCGAATACAGCGCGTGGCGCTTGGGCCCGCGTTGGGGCTTTTGCGCATGGCGGCGCACCAGCCCGTTAATCACCATGCACAGCACCACCAGCACGGCGCAGATCAGCGACTGGCGCAGCGCGGTGCTGGTATCGCCCGCTGACAAGAAGGTGGCGAACAATGAGATGCCCACCAGAATCAGCGCGGCGATGTACCAGTAAGTACCGAGGGTCTCGATGCTGTCGCTCAGGGCGCGGCGGGTGAGGCGGCGTGACAGCGGCTGGTTACGGATAAGGTGAGCGATGGGACGGCGGAAGCGGATGATAAACAGCCCGGTCGATAGCGCCGCCATCACGTTCGCAAACGTGGCCACGGTATGCGCCAGGTGCACGCCCAGGGAGGCGACCATGCGCGGGTCGCTGAGCGCTTCGCCGAAGGCGGCAAAGCTGCCGATCCACCACAGCGGGCGGAAGGCCTGATGCCGCAGAATATGCAGGGCGCGATGACGGTGCGGGCCATCGAGCAATGAAAACAGAATTACACAGGTGGCCGAGAAGCAAGTGCCGATCACCAGGGCGTAAGCCAGCGCCATGGCCAGGTCTTTGCCCAGCGACGATGGCAAGGCGTAACTCATGTACACCGTGATCACCAGCGCCACCAGCCAGGGGCCGAGCTTGCGCAAGGCAAAGCGCAGCATGTCGACCGCTTTAGGGTGCTGCGGCAGTTCTTCGCTCAGGCCAAAGCGCAAGCGCACGCGGTGGCTGACCCAAATCAGCAATGAAGCCAGCAGGCTCCAGATCATGATGATCAGCGCAAAGGCAAAGATGATGGGCACCCATTCCTTGGCGGGCAGCATCAAGGCCACCAGTTCATCTTTGGCCTGGCCGATTTCTTCGCTCCAGCGCGAGGTGGGGCTGTCGTTGCCCGAGAACTGTTTTTCGAGGTCGGCAAGGGTGCTGCCGATCAAACCCAGGACGCCGATTTCAGCTTCGGGCTGGGCTTTTTTGGTGGCGTCGCGAAGCTTTTTAAGGTCCGCCAGTAACTTGCTGCGTTGCTGGTCGTTCTCAAGGTTTTTGATCACCTCGTCCAGCGACTGGCCCAAAGGCTCGGTGGGTTGCGTTTGGGTTTTATCCGAACTGGGGAGCAGGCTGGTGATGCCCACAGCCTGGGCCGAGGCGAGCGGCAGCAAGGTCAGCAGACAAATCAGTAGCCAATAGGGCCGGGCAAAGAGACGAAGAAACACTAGGCGATCACCCTCGGAAAGTACGGATCGGACGAGTGTACGCTAGGCCCCGCGATCATTCATTTCTTGTCATACATAAAATAAGTGATCGCGGATGCGGTGCTATTTATTGATTCAGTTTGGCGAGAATTTTAAAAACGATGGTGCCGAAGATCAGCAACATGCCAAACCAGATCGACAGTACGCCGGGTTTACTGTCGCGAAAGTTGAAGCCAATGGTGAGCAGCAACATACCAATCACAATGGGGATCAACATGGAATTAAAGGCGGATATTTCGAGCATGTTCTGGACCTGAAGAAGTTAATCACCCAAGTCTAGGTGGCTTTACGCAGAAGTGGGGTGATGTGTATCAAAAATGAATCGCCCGGGCACTCTTCACCTGTGTAAGAGCGAGCTTGTCTCGAGATCTTTTTTAAGATCAAAAGATCGCGAGGCAAGCTCGCTCCTACACAGGTTGGGTGTTTTACGGGAGTTCGTTACTGGCGTAGAACGCGCTCAATACTTTGACCAGGTGCGCCAGGTCGTGGCTACCGGCCAGCTCACGGATGGAGTGCATGGCGAAGGTCGGCAAGCCGATGTCTACCGTGCGCACACCCAGGTGGCTGGCGGTGATCGGGCCAATGGTCGAGCCACAGCCCATGTCGCTGCGCACCACAAAACTTTGCACCGGCACTTCAACCGCCATGCACAGATGGCGGAAGAACCCTGCGGTTTCACTGTTAGTGGCGTAACGCTGGTTGCTGTTGACCTTGATCACCGGCCCGGCATTGAGTTTGGGGCCGTGGTTGGCGTCGTGCTTGTCGGCGTAGTTGGGGTGCACGCCGTGGGCGTTGTCGGCCGAGACTAGCAGCGACTTCTGAATAGTGCGCACAAACTCGTCGCCTTCAGGCAGTACGCGCTGGAGGATCTGCTCCAGCATCGGGCCGTCCGCGCCGCACGCTGAACACGAGCCGACTTCTTCATGGTCATTGGCCACGAACAGGCAGGTTTCGTCGGTGTCGGTGTTCAACAGCGCTTGCAGGCCGGCGTAGCACGACAGCAGGTTGTCGAGGCGTGCACCGGCAATAAAATCACCGTTGAGGCCGATCACCGCAGCGCTTTGGGTGTCGTAGAAGCTCAGCTCATAGTCGAGCACCACGTCGGCGTTCAGGCCGTGCTCGCGGGCCAGTTGGTCGGTGAGCAGGGCGCGGAAATCCACGCGCTCATCACCTGCAACCTGCGCCAGAATCGGTGGCAGTTCGGTCTGCGGGTTAATCGCCCAGCCTTCGTTGGCCGTGCGATTAAGGTGGATCGCCAAGTTGGGGATGGTCGCAATCGGCGCGCGGAAGTCGATCAACTGGCTCTCGACCTTGCCATCGCGGCGGAAGGTCACGCGCCCGGCCAGCGATAGGTCGCGGTCAAACCAGGGGGCCAGCAAGGCGCCGCCGTAGACTTCCACGCCCAACTGCCAAAAACCCTGGCGTTGCAGCTCTGGCTGAGGCTTGACCCGCAGGCAGGGGCTGTCTGTGTGAGCGCCGACCATGCGGATGCCGCCTTGCAGGGGCGAGTGACGGCCCAGCTTGAAGGCGACGATGGAGGAGTCATTACGGGTGACGTAATAGCGGCCGTTGGCTTCGGTGTACCACGTGTCGCGCTCGTCGAGGCGCTGGTAACCGGCGGCTTCCAGGCGTTGAACAAGGCTGGCGGTAGCATGGAACGGGGTAGGGGAGGCCTTGAGAAAGTCGATCAGGCCTTGGTTCAACTCTTCGCGCATAAGTTACTCCAGACAGCAATGCCGCGAGTTTAGCGCATTGACCACAAAATTTGATCCCTCAATTCTTGTAGCCGCTGACGAGGTACGAGGCTGCGATGCGGGCCGCAGGACCGCCGTCTGGGGTCGCTGCGCAACCCATCGCAGCCTCATGCTTCGGCAGCGGCTACAAGGGCGCTGTTAAAACGGGGCGGGGCACTCGAAGCGCAGGCGTTCGCCGGTCTGCGGGTGGGTGAAGCTGAGCATGCTGGCGTGCAGGCACAAACGCGGGTAGGCCGCCAATGCCTGCGGGTGCGCGTACAGGCCATCGCCCAGCAGCGGGTGGCCAATGGACAACATGTGCACGCGCAACTGATGCGAACGCCCGGTAATCGGCGTCAGTTCAACCCGGCAATAATCGCCGCAACGCTCCAGGACTTTCCAGAAGGTCAGCGCGTTCTTGCCAAACTCGTGATCGACCACGTGGCGTGGCTTGGTCGGCGGGTCGTAGCGCAGGGGCAGGTCGATGCTGCCACTGTCCAGCTCCGGTTGGCCCCAAGCCAGCGCGGTGTAGGCCTTTTCTGTTTCGCGGTCGTGAAACTGACGCGACAACTCGCGGTGCGTGTCGGCATCGCGGGCCAGCAGGATGATCCCCGAGGTTTCCCAGTCCAGGCGGTGCACGATGCGGGCTTCGGGGTAGCCGTTTTCTTGCAGGCGGGTGATCAGGCAGTCTTTGTTGTCTTCGGCGCGGCCCGGCACCGACAGCAGCAAGGTCGGCTTGTTGACCACCAGAACGCCCGCGTCCTGATGGATGATGTGAATATTCGACAACGGCATTAAAACAGCCTCTTAACAAACGCCAACGGCGGCTTGGAGATCCCCCTGTGCAGAGAAACCTCCAAGCCGCCGTGGTATCAGCCGGATTGATTAACGATCTGGCAGGGTGATGTTGAGTTCCAGAATCGAGCAGCTACCCTCGTTTTCAAGGGCGATCTGTACTTGATCATCGCCGATGTTGACGTATTTGCGGATCACCTCGACCAGCTCTTTTTGCAGGGCTGGCAGGTAGTCCGGGGTGCTGCGTTGGCCGCGTTCGTGCGCCACGATGATCTGTAGACGCTCTTTCGCGACCGACGCGGTGGTTGGCGTTTTGCGGGTACGAAAGAAGTCAAAAATGTTCATTGTTTAGTTGCCTCCAAACAGGCGCTCGAAGAATCCCTTCTTCTGTACATCGAGGAACCGATGCTCCACGGTTTTGCCCAGCAAGCGATCAACCGCATCGCTGTAGGCCTGACCGGCGTCACTTTGGTCATCAAGGATCACCGGCACGCCCTGGTTGGATGCCTTGAGCACCGCCTGGGATTCCGGGATCACACCCAGCAGTGCAACTGCGAGGATTTCTTTGACGTCTTCAACGCCGAGCATTTCACCCTTGCTGACGCGATCCGGGTTGTAGCGGGTCAGCAGCAGGTGTTCCTTGATCGGGTCTTCGCCCAGCTCGGCGCGGCGCGATTTGCTGGCCAGCAGGCCCAGCATGCGGTCCGAGTCACGCACCGAAGAGACTTCCGGGTTGGTCACGACAATCGCTTCATCGGCGAAGTACATGGCCAGGTGGGCGCCGGTTTCGATGCCCGCCGGAGAGTCGCAGACTACGTATTCGAAGGTCTCTTTAAGTTCCATCAGAACTTTTTCGACGCCTTCTTTGGTCAGGGCGTCTTTGTCACGGGTCTGGCTGGCAGCCAGCACATACAGGTTTTCCAGACGTTTGTCTTTGATCAACGCCTGTTGCAGGTTGGCTTCGCCGTTAACCACGTTAACGAAGTCATACACCACGCGACGCTCGCAACCCATGATCAGGTCGAGGTTACGCAGGCCAACGTCGAAGTCGACGATGACGGTTTTGTGCCCGCGCAGTGCCAGGCCCGTACCGATAGCGGCGCTGGTGGTGGTCTTACCCACACCACCCTTGCCGGATGTAACCACTAGAATCTTGGCCAAGGTGCTTCACCCCTAAGGAAAAAGGACTTTTTAGTCCCTGAATAACATCTCTAAATAAACGACAACAGGTGAACAGTCTTGGTGGACATCCCCCAAGCCAGGATTACACAGCGTAAACACTGGCTGATTGCTGACTTCCTACAAAGACTAGTCTGTTTTCTCTACGTAATTGAGATGGTTGGAAAATGGCGTGAGTATCCGTTAAAGACGGGTGATGTTCAACATGTCACTTGACAGACTGATTTGAACCCCGGCGCCCCACAAAGGATCGCGTCGCAGGTCTTCGGACACTTTGTACATTCCGGCAATGGACACCAGTTCGGCGCTCAGTTGCTGGCAAAAAATTCGCGCTCGGGTGTTGCCTTTGTGCCCGGCAAGCGCTCGGCCACGCATGGGGCCGTACACATGGATGTTGCCATCGGCCATAAGTTCCGCACCGGGGCTGACCGAGGCGATGACCACCAGATCGCAACCCTCGGCGTATACCGTTTGGCCACCACGTACTGGCGTGGTGATGATGCGGGTCGGTTTGATGGCCGGCTCGGGCGGTTTCTCGGGCTTTTTCGGTGCAATTACCACTTCAACCGGGGGCTCGATCGGCCGCTCGCGGGCACCGGACGGCGGCAATACCGGCAGGTCAATGGCGATGGCGGCAGCGATGTCTTCGATGCGGCTGGCGCGAATGGCCAAGGTGCGCAGGCCATGTTGGCGACACACGCGCATCAGCCCGGGCAAGTCGACGGCACCGGCACCGGCGGGCAGCTTGTCGAGCGCCAGCACCAGCGGGGTGTTACTGAAAAAATTGGGCGCCTGGGCAACTTTGGCGGCCAGTTGGCGATCAAGGGCTTCGAGGTTGTTTTGGGCCAGTTCCAGCACCGTAATGGCGAGCATACTGCCCTTAAGCTGAAACACGGGGGCTTGGTCTTGCGATTCGGTTTGGCTCATGGTCGGCTTAATGCGGCTTGTCACTTAAAGTGCAGAGACTTATAACGAGAACGCCCGCGAGCCGCAAGCCGGGTCTAACGATGTAGAATGCCCGGCCCTTGTGTCTGTCCGGAATCATTAATGGATCGCCCGCTTTTTCGAGCTGCTTTTTTTCATCCCCGCTTTTGGCTGCTGTGGTCAGGGCTTGGCGTACTGTGGCTGGTGGTTCAGCTGCCTTATAAATGGCAGTTGGGCATTGGTCGTTTTCTGGGGGCTTGCATGTTCCGGGTAGCCGGTGAGCGCCGACGCATTGCTGCGCGCAACCTTGAACTGTGCTTTCCCGAAAAAAATGCCGCTGAGCGCGAGCGCCTGCTCAAGGAAAACTTCGCCTCAACCGGCATCGCCTTTTTTGAAATGGCCATGAGCTGGTGGTGGGCCAAGCCGCGCCTGGCCAAGTTGGCGCATGTCGAAGGGCTGGAGCACCTGCAGCAGGCCCAACGCGAAGGCAAGGGCGTCATCTTGATGGCGTTTCACTTCACCACCCTGGAAATCGGCGCCGCCTTGCTCGGGCAGCAGCACACCATTGATGGTATGTACCGCGAGCACAAAAACCCGTTGTTCGACTTTATCCAGCGCCGCGGCCGCGAGCGCCACAACCTGGACTCTCTGGCGGTGGAGCGCGACGACGTGCGCGGCATGCTCAAGTTGCTGCGCGCCGGGCGGGCGATCTGGTACGCACCCGACCAGGACTACGGCGCCAAGCAAAGCATTTTCGTGCCATTGTTCGGCATCGAGGCCGCCACGGTGACCGCCACCAGCAAATTCGCCAAGCTGGGCAAAGCGCTGGTTGTACCCTTTACTCAACAACGACTGGCGGATGGCAGTGGTTATAAGTTGGTGATTCATCCGCCTTTGAACGACTTTCCCGGAGAAAGCGATGAGGCCGACTGCCTGCGTATCAATCAATGGGTCGAGCGTGCGATACGCGAATGCCCAGAGCAGTACTTGTGGGCACACCGCCGCTTCAAAACCCGGCCGCCGGGCGAGCCAAAGCTGTACGACAAACGCCGCAAGTAACCCGCGCTGCAAGGGCGCCGGGGTATGAACGGCCGAGCGTCGGTAACCGGGTTGATTCTGTCGGGGGGCGGTGCCCGGGCGGCGTATCAAGTGGGGGTACTGGCGGCCATTGCCGAGTTGTTACCTGCGGGGGCGCCCAACCCGTTCCCGGTGATTGTCGGCACTTCGGCTGGAGCGATCAACGCGGTCAGTCTGGCCAGTGGCGCAATGAACTTCACCCAGGCCGTCGAGCACTTGACGGCCTTTTGGCAAAACTTTGAAAGCCACCGTGTGTTGCGCAGTGATTGGCCGGGGGTGATTCACCAGGCCAGCCGCTTTCTGGGCCACAGCTTGTTGGGCCTTGGCAGCCACGTCCCGGTGGCGCTGCTCAATAGTTCGCCGTTACGCGAATTGCTCAACGACAAAATCAACTTTGCCGGTATCGATCAAGCTATCGCCGCTCAGCACTTGCGCGCTGTGGCGCTCACGGCTTTTGGCTACTCATCGGGCCAGGCCGTGACGTTTTATCAAAGTGAAGGTGCCATCGAAGGCTGGTTGCGTCATCGGCGCATTGGCCTGCCGACGTCGTTGACCGTCGAACATTTGCTGGCCAGCTCGGCCATCCCGCTGTTGTTTGCCCCGGTAAAAATTGGTGAAGAGTATTTTGGCGATGGCGCCGTGCGCCAGTCTGCACCCATCAGCCCGGCGTTGCATTTGGGCGCCAATCGCGTGTTGGTGGTCGGGGTCAGCGGCAACCCGCGCGGGCCGGACCGCCAGGGCGGGCAAGCGCGCCAGTACAACGCGCAGCAACCCACCTTGGCGCAAATTGGCGGGCACATGCTCAACAGCACCTTTATTGACAGCCTTGAGAGCGATATCGAACTGCTGGAGCGCCTGAACCACTTCAGCCGGTTGCTGCCAGGGCAGCCCGACAACCTCGGTTTGGCGCCGGTTGACGTGTTGGTCATCGCCCCCAGCCAGCCCATTGACGAAATCGCCGCCCGCCACCGCCACGAACTGCCCGCCGCGCTGCGCCTGTTTTTACGCGGGCCGGGGGCAACCAAAACCAGCGGCGCGGGTGTGTTGAGTTATTTGTTGTTCGAGGCGGGCTATTGCAGCGAGTTGATTGAATTGGGGCGCAAGGATGCATTGGCCCAGCGTGCGGCGTTGATGGGGTTCTTGGGTATTACGTAGCAGTTGACGAGCCTAGATGCGCTTTGGAAACGCGGTGCATGCCAATCCCCACCTCACTCGCAGAAATTACCCCCCGAATAGTGTTGGCGCCAGCGAACGGAAATTTCTCGGAAGTTCGCATTATTGAAGCGAGTTGTCACGCGAAACGACTGATTTAAAACATATTTAGCGAGGGGGCTGTATACATAGCCACCTGTCAACTCTGACAGTATCCAGAATGTCAGGAAAAGTGTTGAATAACTTAATGCTGTCAGGTGGTGAGAGTCGATACATGCCTAATTGATTTTGGCGACTCCATCATGATGCAAATAGTAAATAGCTGTTTTATTTGTATTTTTATTAATGAGATGGAGCGCAGAATATGTCGTTTTTTAAAAAAGGCCGGGCATTGAAAAAGTCATCTGCAGTGGTTCGGTCGGTGGGGGAGAGCGGTCCGGTTATTAATGAATTAGACATACCCACTATTGATCAGGTCATTCCAGGTGATGCGGAGGGGCTGATTTTATTAAAAGACTCGTATACGGATCTGGATATTAAAGTTCCTATTTGGACTGATCGCGCGCCTAGTGATCCATTTTTGAATAAGCTTCACCTTGAGTGGTTGCCAGAAGGTGAGGCAGCTTGGGTTAATCTTAAGAGTCAAGACGTTCCTGCCTCTGTGCCCGATGAAGATTTTCCATTAAATATTAAACTTGACAGTCACTTTTTTGAGAACAGGAGTGGCGCATTTTCTATTCGATATGTAGTGGATAACTGGACTGGGAGTGGCAGTAAGAATTCGTTTGATACGCCTTTTTTTATTGATAGGCAGCCCCCTCAATTTGTTGATGCAAACCCGATTATCGAGGTCGATGCATTAGTGACTGATGCTTCGTTGGCGGCCAATGGTGGCGTGTTTTGCGTCATTCCTGACTTCACAGAGCGCCATAAAGAAGATGTGCTGGTGGCCGTTGCCTGGCTTGATAAGGTTGTTCCAGAGATCCCGGCTGACACTGACTTGGCTTTTTTAGGACCGTTACCGCCTGATCGCAAGATTTTAATCCCTGCCGATAAAATAACGCCGCTGGGGTCGGGTTTGCATTTTGTAATGTGTGTGTTGATTGATAAGGCCGGCAACAAGAGCATTTTGACGCTGCCCGCGCAGGTAGCGGTCGCTTTAGGTACGTTGCCCTCTGCCTTGGCGGACCCGAGGATTCCACAGGCCGATGACGGTATTGACCGCAACGATGCTTTTGAACAGGTGAAGGTACTGATTGATTCGATTACAGATTATTTGCCTGAAGACGGTATCGTCATTGATTGGGAGGGCGTACTGACCGATCGGATTTCGATTGAACAATTGTTACCCTTCCCGCTTGCTGTATCTGTGCCTTGGCTGAAAATGAAGGCGCTGTATGATTTTGTTGATGGCGGCGACCAACCGGTAACCGTTAAATACCAAGTGTTGCGTGGCGTCACGCCTACGCCTTCCAATGACATTACGGTACAGACCAACTTTGAGTTCGCCGGGCCACCTAATCCAGATGAGCCTGATCCGGTCAACAAAGACTTGGGCGAAGTTGAAATTTGGGGTAGTTCGACAACGCCAAATATATTGGTGCTCGCAGATGAAAATCTCCCGGCAACAGCAAAAATACGGTTATATGACAACCCGGCTGTGGGTGACACATTGACTGTGTATTGGGATGGCAACGTTTTAAGCTCTGCACCGTATACCGTAGATGGTTCGGAATCACCTAATCAAGTTATTGAGCTTGAGGTGCCGTGGGCGGACATAGCAGTCAACCCTATCAATTTGCAGTTGCCAACTTTTTATACTGTGACTCGCGCAGGTCTCAAGAATCCTCAATTGTCATTGCCGACGGATGTTAATGTGCAAGTGGTGGCCATTGAACTACCCGAAGCCGTGTTCCAAAGGCGGTACATGGATACGTTGCTGAACTGTAACTCACTTGTCGAAAAAGGCGGTGTGTATGGCATCGAAGTATTGATACCCAAGTCACAATACTTGGTCCCTGACGAGACTATTGAACTGTTCTGGCAAAGCTACGATGATGAATGGAGTCCCATAGAAGATACGTACTGGGAGGCGACGCATAAAGTGTCCGAACAAGAAAAAGAAAACGGGATCATGTGGTTTGTTCCGTATACCGAGTATCTACTGCCGACGTATGGTGGGTCTGATCATCAGTTCGGTTTTGGTCAATTTCTTTACCGCATAACCATTCATGGTAATGCTACGCCGTCTCCTCAAGCCCAAACCATGGTTGCGATGGGGGCGGGTGCAGGTGGGGGCAGTTGCGAAATTCCTCCCGCACCATGATTAAAGACCACAGGCTGTCAGGTAAATAGCACGATTGGTGTCTGTGTAGGTTTTTTCCTGCTTTTTTTAGGAAAAAACCTACATCAATTTAAAGCATGGCTATATACCATCTCGCGCTTTTCTAGAATTCAAACGAATTAAACGATTATGTCGTCTTCGTTTTTTTTAAATAATGTGCCGACGGTATCCGTAAATGAAAAATGATTTTTTCAAACTTTTTAAAGTTAGCCCGATCTCTCTAAGTATTGTCGGCGTAGTGCCACTGCTGCTATGTGCCCCTCAAGTGGTGGCCGGCATTATCGTAGGTGCAGACAGAAAGATTGATGCGAGCACTGCGGCAGATTTTTATCGCCTGTCGAACGATGCAAGCCTGACCGCAACCGGTGCGAGCACGTATGAGTTAAACCTGAACGCAAGTTCAAAACTTTTTATGTCAGGGTCAGCAGTCAATGCTCAAGGGAATGAAGCCGGTATCTATTTACGTGACAGTGAAGCCACCTTGTCGAGCAGTACAATCACGAGTGCATCCTCTGGGCTGGTTGTTACACAAAATGTGGGGACGGGAATAGGTTCGAAGGCCACGGTCAATGACAGTGCAATCACGGGTGGTTTGCAGGGAGTGATTGTCGGCGGCTTGAGTTCAGTGATGTTGAACCGCACGGCAGTGACGGCGACAGATGCCAAGGGGTTTGGCCTTCAAATGGCTGGTGGGCAAGCTACTGCAATCGACAGCAGTATTACTGGCGGCAATCATGGCGTACTGGTTTTAATTGCAGAAGGCTCGGGATTAACCCTTAGTAATACTCAAGTTGAGGGCCTGCACGGTTCGGCTATAAGGGTTGATGATTTCGGTGCAACACCTGCTTCAGTTGAAATCCTGGTGAGTAATGGTTCCACCTTGACTGGGGGAAATGGCAATGTGCTGGAAGTCGGCAACGGCGCGACCGCCAATATGACGGCCAACAATAGCCAGCTAAAGGGTGATGTCGTGGTTGAAGCCGGTAGCACGGCGAATATTACGCTCGAAAATACTGCGACGTTGACGGGTAATCTGCAGAACGTATCCAGCTTGGCGCTCAATAGCCAAGGCCAGTGGATTATGGTCGGGGACAGTGTGGGGCAAGTGGGGGAATTGTCGATGGATGGCGGTTCCGTCAAGTTTGGTAAGGGTGATGAGTTCTTTACTCTGTCAGTCGCGAACCTTAAAGGTAACGGTACGTTTGTAATGGACGCCGATTTTGCCCAAGGCAAAACCGACTTCCTGGAGGTGACAGGCCAGGCCAGCGGCTCCCATAGCTTACTGGTGGGCAGTAGTGGTCAAGACCCATTGTCTGATACCAAATTGCATGTGGTGCATATCGGCAGCGGCGATGCACAGTTTTCGCTGGCTAACGGCCGTGTTGATCTTGGTACTTATTCATACGACCTTGTCCAGGACGGCAATGATTGGTATCTGGGATCGACCGGTACCATCAGCCCGGGTACGCGCTCAGTGTTGGCCTTATTTAATACTGCCCCTACTGTTTGGTATGGCGAGTTGACCAGTTTGCGTAGCCGCATGGGCGAAATTCGCCTGGACCAGGGCAGTACCGGGCTTTGGATGCGTGCTTACGGTAACAAGTTTGATGTTTCCGAGAGTTCCGGGTTGGCCTACACGCAAAACCAGCAGGGGATTTCGTTTGGTGCTGATGCGCCTTTACCCATCGGTGATGGGCGCTGGTTGGCTGGCCTGATGGGGGGTTATAGCAAATCTGATCTTGACCTGGCGCAGGGCACATCAGGCACGGTCAACAGTTACTACGTAGGCGCCTATACCACGTGGATTGACGAAAGCGGTTACTACTTTGATGGCGTGCTCAAATTCAACCGTTTTCAAAATCAATCCTCCGTCAGCATGAGTGATGGTGAGCGTGCAAAAGGCGATTATGACAACAGCAGTGTCGGTGCTTCTGTGGAAGTTGGCCGTCATATTAAATTAGGCAATGACTATTTTATTGAACCCTACACTCAACTATCAGGTGTAGTTATTCAGGGTAAACGTTATGAACTGGATAACGGTATGGCCGCGGATGGTGATCGTACGCGTTCGTTACTGGGCAAGCTTGGGGTGACCGCAGGGCGAAATTTTGAGATGAGTAACGGCAACGTTATTCAGCCTTATGTACGAGTTGCCTATGCGCGTGAGTTTGCCAAGAATAACGAAGTGAAAGTCAATGCTGAAGTGTTCAATAACGATCTTTCCGGTTCTCGTGGAGAGTTGGGTGCAGGTGTCGCTATGTCCGTTTCGGATCGCCTGAGCCTGCATGCTGACTTCGATTACAGTAACGGTGACAAAATTGAACAGCCCTGGGGGGCGAATGTGGGCATTCGTTATTCTTGGTAAATAGTCGATGACGTTAAAGTGGCTTGACACCGCCGTGCCACTTTAATTACGAGGCGTATTGGCTGCATAGTGAGAGCAGATCATGTCCAGAATTAATTACCCTAAACATTTACCTGTGCACGTTCCTCCAGATGCAGCCAAGGTTCTGGATTTGCTTCCCGATGTCGAAGGTGGGCAAGTCAATCTTTTACCTCTGAGCGCATTGTCTTCGCCTGTTCGCGTGTTGGTGCCGCAGTGGCCTAACGGTTCGCCGACGGCGGGCCTGTTTGATCATGTTGAGTTGGTCTGGGGCGGCTCCGTCGTGGATGACTTGTCTATTGATTATGCTGGGACGGATGAGCAGCGAACATTGTTCATACCTCTGGCAGACCTTACTCATGGGCAACATACGCTGTTGTATCGCGTTAAAACATGGAATGCCCAAGACTATGTAGACTCCTTGGCCATCGATGTCACTGTTGACCGGGTGGCCCCCCGTTTGAATACCCTCGATAGTACGTTGAAGTTTTCCTTAAAAATAAGTCCTCCCAATAACATAACTGCTGCTTATCTGGATGACCCAGCCAACAATAATCAAGTTGTAGCCACGCTGCCTGACTACACTGAAAAAAAGGTGGGGGATGTCATTACCTGGTACTGGGATACGTCGCCCAGCGGTCAGCAAGTTGTCGCTACCAAGACGCTGGTGCTGGCAGACCTGAGTCTGCCGCTGCAGGTGGCATACCCGGGGGATTTGCTGCGCAGGGCTAATGGTGACTTCTACGCCTCGTACCGAGTGCGTGACCGTGCAGGTAATGGCGACGATGTGTTGGCCAACCCGCAGCTATTAAACGTCAATATTCGCCCACCCACCCCGCGCAAGTACCCAACCGTCATGGAGGCCTCGAGCAGTAATGAGCGTGGTGTGCTTGCGCCTTTTCAGGGGACTGATGGCGTGACCGTTGTGGTGGCGATGACAGAGATTGACCCTGGCGAGGAGGTGCTGGTGGACTTTATCGGTGCGCCAGGGCCTGGCTCTGTGAGCGGCGTGAAACCCACCACGGCAGGAGGGCTTGAGTTCGCCATCCCTGCCTCTGTGGTCGCGGCAAACATTCCTGTGAGTGGGCTTGGTAATGCGGTAGAGGTGCGTTATTGGGCCGGCCAGGATGCTTACCCCTCACAGGTTTATACATTGACCATTAATGCTTTTGCGGCAGGCGTGCTTGGCAGTATCCATTGCAGGCAAGCACAAGTCGGTTCGCCGGCGACCCTGGCCAAAAAAGATGTCCCTTCAGCAGGCGCAAACCTGGAAATCAGGAAATGGGCGTACCAGGCCCCGAACCAACTGATTAAGGTATGGGCGGTTACTTCAGGCCTTGAATCCTATTTTCTGGACGCCGTGGCGCAAGGGGCTGATGGCACGTTCGAGACATTTTTGCCCAAAAGCTATGTTGATTCTCTGCCCATAAACGCCATTATGACGCTGCATGCCAGCATCAGTTTTGACGAAGGCAAGCAGTACCTTGCGTTTAAAACCGAAGCGTTGAAAATCATTGCCTAGGTAATGAGCCCGTTTTGCCCGGCAGGGCTGATCTGTCGGGCCGATTTATTTGTAGGTAATGGTGAATCCTAATGCGCCATCTGCCGAACCTGCTTCGACATCAGCGCTGGGGGCGGTCTGGTAATAGCGAGCGTTGAACTCCAGCAGCATGCCGCCTGTGGCCGGGATAGCGGCCTGCAGCACGTCAGTCTCCAGGGGAACCGGGGTAATGGCGTCGCGCCCCAGTACTTGAATACCAACCCCTTTCGCGGCGGAGGGGCCTGCGAGGCTGAAAAGACCTTGAGATGCATCAATGGTGGTGGATCCGGCCGTGGGATCCAGGCGTATATAAGCGTTTGTCACCGTGCCCCCGGGTAATGGGTCGGATACACAGGAGTTCAGCGCGATAGTGAAGGGGACTGCATCGGTGGCATGCCCTTCGCCGGTAAACGCCGAGCTTGGCCAATCCCCCAGTTTGACGGGGTCAGCGCTGACAGGATTGGTTGACAGCGTGCACTCGGCTTGAGTGACAGAGCCGCTCAAGGCGACGCCGAAAGCATTGGGAAGACCGCTGAATGAACCTTTGACCAACTCCCTGCCAGCGTCCAGCGGTTGCAAGCCCGGGCTGATAGGTCCGGTTTTGATCAAGGTTACAGTGCCCTGCAAGATTGCGTGTTGAAGGGCGAAAGGGATGTTGAAGTCGATGTAAGCATCAAATGGCACCGAACTGTCAGGGCTGCTTAGTTTCCAAAAGTTAGGTGTTAATCCGTCATACGGCCTGCCGAATGTGATCTGGGCACCGACTCCGGCAATGTTGGTCGGCAATATGTCTCCTCGGGTTGTCACGCCGTTCCTGCGCAGTAGGGGGCCGGGTACAGCGGGCACGCTATTGGATGCGTTGAATGTCAGACGGGCAGTGCCGTCGTTTTCGCAGAAAATGCTGTTGCCACCGCCACTGGCAAAAAAAGGTTGCTCAATCGGGCCTATCGGGTCACCTATCTGGGCATCTCTGGGTACATATAAGGCATTCACATTGGCGGTGTAACGAACTGGCCCCGTTCCAACTCCCCAAAAACACGTATTGCTGGCCGCATAGGCTGGGCCTGTGGCCATGAGCGCGTTGGCTGCCAGCACGAATACTACGCCTGGAAATGATTTGAGCGACATACGGTGTTTGATCCTGGTTAAAGCAACGCCAGGCACTGCAAGCTGCCTGGCGTATGATTGAACGAATAGTGAATTAGCGGCATGTCAGGTCTTGAACTCGATAGCCCTGTATCAGAGGAATGCTCTGGACATCTATGTGTAACTGGCAGTGCTGTTCGCCGTTATTGCCCCAGCGAACGAAGACGGTTTGCTGATTTTGAACAGTGCTCAGCATGACTTGACCGGCCTGGCCGACAACGGCGAGTACTTCGCCCGTGGCATTGCTGACCTGAGCGCCAAAAGGCAAGGTCGCACCGCGCATGTCGCGTGTGGTGAGCACCACTCGCTGGACTCTGCGTGCAGCAAAGCTCGCCTTGATCACAGCTCCGCGGCGAGGTACTACTTGAGTCACACCGTTATCAATTTCGACATCAGGATCCAACTGGTCGGTATCGAGAATGACGCGGTTTATCCGGTAGGGTTGTAACGACGGGATAAGTGCATAGCCGTGCTGATTGGTTTTGGCAGTTGAAGCATTGAGCAGACCGACCCCGGCGATATCCGGAACATGAATCAGACCGCTGGTTTCACCCAGATAAGGGCCTGCTTGCAGCCCGTCGGCATGCAGCAAGAGTGTGCCGCTGGCGTTAAGCGAAAGATTGGTATAGTCGGCGCCTTGAGTAAGGCCTGCACCCACGCTGGCAAAAGAGGCCTGATAGCCCAGAGACAGTTCAGTGCTTTTTTGCTGGTTTTCATCACTGGCCAGAGAGGCCCGATAATTGAGCCGGTCTTGATCGGTACGGCCCGCCAAAGAGGCACGCTGACTGAACTGCCCAGCGCTTTCGCGTATATCGTAAGTCGCCGTTGTTGAACGCCCGAAACTCAGAGGCATCGAGATACTGACACCGAGCTGGCGCTCATTGAACTGGTCGTCGTTTAACGACTGCGAAGCGTAGAGGCTGTAGTTGATCGATTTATAGCGGGAACTGAAATTCAACTGAAATTGACGTTGCTGGTCTTCCGACTGCCAGTAGTCCTCTTGGGATAAGGTCAGACTCAGCGAACTGTAGCGCCCCACGTCCTGAAAAATCGAGGCTTCCAGCAGGCTGCGTCGGCTTCCACGAAAACGCTGATCGGCGCTGCGCTCACGCACAGTTTCGCTAAAGTCCCGATAACCTGCGGTGGAGTAGCGATAACCTGCAAAGCGCAGATTTGTTCGGGTTTCGAACGATTTACCGTACTTGATCGCATAGCTCAGCCCCTGAGCGGTACGGCTGCTGTCATTGCGATCAATCTGAGCGTCAGAGCGTGTCACATCAAATGACAAGGCACCGATTACGCCCAGGTTTTTGCTGAGCCCCAGTGTGCCGGCCTGATAGAAATCGTTTCCCATCAAACCGCCGTAGAGTGTGGCGTTCCACCCGATCCCTGTCGCCAGCGTCCCTTGCCATATCAATGCATCATCCTCTGAAAAAGACGGTGCGTTGTAGCGACCCATACTGGTGCTGTAACGCCAGACGCCTTCGCGCAAAAGGTTATTAAGCGTGGCGTAGGGCTGAGTAAAGCGACGTACCTGGCCATCTACCCCGGTCAGGATGATTTCCAGCTCACCGCTGCCTGCGCCTGTGGTGAGGTCGTTGATCTCGTAAGGGCCTGCGCTGACATAGGTTGAGTAGATAGGGAAGCCGTTTTGACGGATCTCGAGTCTGGAGCGAGTGAGTGCCACGCCACGCACGATCGGGGCATAGTTTTGCTGTGAATCAGGCAGCATGCTCATGTCTGATGCGATCTGGACACCCCTGATCGGGATGCTTCTGAATACATCGCCCGGAGTAAAGGTTTCACCCAGGGTCAGTTGCGAGTGCGTGCCGGGTAGGTCTCGTTGCAGATAGGTGTAGGCCCGTGACCATGTGCGCTCCCCTTGTGCATCGCTGCGAAACGTATTGTTGCTGCGCAAGCGCCAGGCACCCAGGTTCACGCCGCTGTTCAAGTACAAGTCGTGACTGTTGTTTTGGCCGATCTGGTCGCTGTTGCTTTGTTGCGCGGATACTTGATAGCTCACGAACGCTGAGTTGATACCGTAATCCCAGCGTTGTGGGTCGACATAACCGGCGACGTCACGACGCATGGCTATTTGCGGGATTGAAATGGACAACTCAAGCGTGCTGTCATCCAGTTGTGCGGTCGCGCCGGGAATAAGGCGTTGCAGATCGACACATGCACCCAGCGTGGCTTCAGGTTGTTCCAGGCTGTCTAGTTTTACGCCGATATCATTAAGCAATTGGGGTGACAGGCACGGCGTAAGCTCGTCGTTTTGATCATTTGCGGTGAAGTCGATTTCCCGGCTGTCGAAGACGTTCTGGTTGGCATGAATACTGACCAGGTAGCGCCCGGGTATCAGATGCTGGCGAGTAGACAATGCGAGCAAGGCCAGTTCACCGGCATCGTTGGTGTGAGTGTCCGATTGACGCATGAATGAAGACTGAAACTCCACGTCTGGGGACGCCTGTGCTAAATCAGCCTTCCCCGCGACAACACTGGCGCCGGTAAGCAAACAACAATGAAGCAAGCGATTAGTTGGGGTCGAGCGGCTGTGCGGTAAATAAGGCATGTGGTAAGTCCGCGCAACGTTAAAGATCAAGGGCGACGGGCAGCGTCATGGGGGGGGTGTAACCTCCAAAGTCAGTGATGACTGAAAAATTTACTTTTATTTTCTGACCCGGCTTGAACCCATCCAGCTCATACACCTGAGTGGCCAAAGGGAGCGCCATTGAAGTGTCTTTTAAACTGACAGTTTGTCCCGGTGCACTGAGTTCAATACGCACAAAAGACACATGGAAAGGGCTCGGGTTGTTAACGACCAAGCGAACATGGCCGTCTACTGTACGGATAGACCATTGCAAATGTTGCAGGCTGTCCAGCAGCGTACTGTTAAGTCCGACAGGTCGATAGAACACTTTTATTCGTGAGCGCAATGCAATATTTAATTGGTTCTCTTCGCTGGCTTCTCGTTGCGGTATTTCTTGCACATTGAAATAGAACAGTGATTCGCGATCGGTAGGTAATGTGTTGGGCAAACCGTTTATTTGCACATGTTGTTCTTTACCGGCATTCAAGCGAAACAGGGGGGGTGAGGCAATAAAGGGCACGGGCGTTATTTGGTCATCAGCAGCCGTATTGACCCAGGTCTGTACCGCGAAGGGTTTACCGCTTGGGTTGGACACCCTGACAGAAACATTGCGCTTGTCGCTGTCGAATACCACACGCGTGCTACTAATGGTCAGCGCGCCGTAACTCTTGGGTAGCCACACGATAATGACGCCCAATAACGCGCAGCTCAGCGCACGGCTTGTGAGCCGTGCGCAGGGTTTGGTAAAACTAAACATAGCGAGTCTCTTAAATAAGAACAGGGCGTGAAACAACGGGCAGTTAAGCCCGTTATTTAAATCAGGCAGGTTGTATCACTCAAAGTCCACGCGGAACTCGACGTCTGCATCAGCAGGGCCAGGGCCCACTGGCGTAGCGATGGCGATATAGACTGCGTTGAAGTACATCAATGTTGGGTTGTTTTCATCCACCGGGTAGAGTTTGGAAGGGATACCCCCTTTTATCAGGGTGCCGGTGTTGTCCTTGATCGCCACGGCCACGTTAGTCGCCGCGTCTGCTACATGTTTGATGCCATAGTACTCACCGGCACCGCCTTGTACCGAGCGGAATGTTACCTTTGCGTTGAGTGTGTCAGGGTCGAGCACGCACGTGCTGTTAGGGGTAATGCGCATCTGAAAGCCACGACCGCCACCTTCACTGCCCGTGGCAGTGAAATGACTTGCATCAACTGATCCAAGGGGTACAAGGTTACTCACTGCGCCACTTTCAGGGTTGACGATTTCAATAGGGCAGGTCGCACTACTGATCTTTCCGGAAAAGTTGATGGTGCCGTCAAAGGCGAATGCTGAAGTGGCTGCCAGGCTCAATGCCAGCCCAAACGGAAATATAAATAAAGATGTCTTCATTTTATGTGTGCCTTTATTGAAAAGTAATAATGTGAAAGTGCACTGGTGTGAGTGTTCACGCTAGTGCCAATTTATGAAAGCGCTGGGATAATAATGGGGAATAAGCAGGAGGGATATGAGAGAACTCTCATTTTTTTGGTGAGGCTGCGAAGTGTATTGCATATAAATGTGTGAAAAAAAACGGGCTCCCCATTGGAAAAGGAGCCCGGATTGTTATTGCCCAGCAGCAGGGTGAATCGGTATTTTGTTGCCTATATTTATTCTGATTTGTTCGGCGCTTATAGTTGGAAGCTCCTGCGTTGTAACTGTTGGAGCAACATTATGACTCTGACCATCAAAAGTAGACACCGATTTATTGTCTTGTTGTTCCTTAAGATCCGCAAATGTAAAGTTTGACCTTCTCGATGGTTTGCCCGGGGTAGCAACTGCGGGTTGAGCCATTTGTACATTCCGACTAGGTCCTGGGTTGCTTGGCAAAGCCGGCGCTGGCTGGCCTGCTGGAGGTAGTGGTGCCTTACTCGAAGTCTGTGTTGAAGCATCTTTGAAGGAGCGTGTAACGCCTTCGCTCGCCTCAGCAGTCCCGCGTCCAGAGTTGCGGCCCGCTTGTGTTGTTCCTCCCATCAGGTTGTTGTTTTCAAAGGAGCGCTTGAGGCCCGTGTGATAACTTGCTTGTGCAGCCGCTTTTGCCTTGAGCTTGGCAGCGGTTTTGATGGCGCTATAAATACCGAAAGCACCAAACAGCACATCCAGGCCACCGGAGATAAGAGAGCTGGTCGCGTGTGATTCTCGTTTTCTGAGTTCAGTTGCTTGCGTCGCCATAACGCCCTCATAGATCCCGTAGGCACCAAAACCAATACCTACGCCTGTGAAGACGATTGTGCTTGTTATGGCTGCAATACCCACGGGGGGGGCAATGACAACCGCCGCTACTGACAGAGCAATACCGATGGCTGAGAGTATTCCCCCGAGCAACCCCTTGGTGTTGGTTTTGCGATTGGCATGGCCTGTCGGGTCAACATAGTTGATGGGGTCTCCAGCACAATACACATAGGGGTTTATCCCACCCGCGCCGAACGGGCTGAGCGAGTCCGGGCTATGAAAGCGCATCAGTGTCGGGTTGTACGCCCGATACCCCAGACCCAGCAGATACCAACCACTTTGCTCGTCCCGCACTTCACCGTTGAAACCGAGCAGGCACTGCAGGTCATCATCCGGGCTGCGTTCACCATAAGCACCATAAATGGCTTTACGCAGCAGATTCTGGCTGCTTTCGGCCAGCACGCTGTTTTTACTGTCGCTCAGCAATAACAGGGTGTGTTCAGAGCTGCCTTGCTCTTGCTGGCCCAAAGGCTGGTCGTTGAGGTAAAGATAGTGAGTATTGGTATTCCCTTGCTCTGTTCTGCACAGGCGATCGTCCTCATAAAAGCGCAAGGTTTCGGTTTGCCTGCCACGTGTGACGCCCAATAAGTGGTTGTGTGCGTCATAGCGGTACTGGCTGACCCGATTGCCGTCAGCGTCGTTGACGCTGAGCAGCCGGCCCTGGGTATCGTAATGCAAGCTTTGGCCGTTTTCGTCGTGCAACAGGTTACCGTCTGCATCGTAATCCAGGTTGCAGACAGGTGGGTAGGCAGGGTGGCTGTGGGTAACGCTGACCAATTGGCACGGATCATTCGCGGCAAAAGTGCTTTCGGCATCATCGCAACTGCCGTCTGCAAATGTTGTGTACACCGCAGTCACATTGTCCAGCGCGTCGAAGCCAAATACTTGTTCGCGAATCGCATTGCCGTAGCGATCTTTGGGCAGGTTTGTGCCTTCGCAGTTGTATTGCACCATGCGTCCGCGTTTATCGTAGGTGAAGGTTTCCAGCAGTTCGGTTTGGTCATTGAGTTGCAAGTGACGGCTTTGCAGTTTGCTATCGACTCGATATGCCTGGGTGATGGTTTGTGTGGGGTGGCCTGCGCCCAAGGTCATCTTTCTAATAGTTTCCCGGCCTTGGTCGTCGTAAGTCAGTTCGGTTAATAATGTCTGCTGGTTGGCTTTATTTTGGGCGCTGACCGTGCACACCTGACCTAATTCGTCATAGCCAATAGTTGCGAGAATATCGCCTTGCTCAACGCTATCGATTCGAGCTTTGTCGTCATAGGTGTAGGTACAGTCCAAACCGTTGATTTGAACGCGGGTCAACGGACGTCCGTTCAGGGTTTGGGTGTACTGAGTTTCCCACTGTTTGCTTGTACCTTGTTCGGTCCAACGCTCAGATAGCACTTGGCCATTGTTGTTGTAAGCAAACTCATGCAGACCCGCAACGTTTGTTGACGAGGTTAATTGCGCACTTCGTCTATCGTAGTCAAAGCGCGACTCCTCGCCACCTGCTGTGATGATTGTCGGTGTGTCTACCAGACCCGGCTCGTATGTATAAGTGAGGATATTTTTGCCAGCGGTGAGCATGTTGCTCACCTGAGTTTGGCCACCTACATAAAAGTACTCCTGAAAGCGAGGACCGACCTTTACAGTTTTCCTGCGGTCCAGGCCATCAAACGTCTGAGTGCCGATGAGTTGAGTTTTTTGGTCAGCCACAACCTCAAGGCTGACAGGCAATTCCTGGGAGCTGTGAGAGGCATAGGCACGGTGAATTTCGGTGTAATCGGGTAAGACGGTTATCTGTAGACGAGAGAATGAGTCGTAGACAAAACGTGTGGTTTCGCCCAATTCGTCAATTTGCTCGACGCAGTTACCCAGACCGTCATACCTGAGCTCACGTGTGCTGATGGTTTTACCATTGGCGTCCAGTGTCTCGATTTTGTCTTCTTTATCGAACAGGTTGAGCGTGACGCGGCTTTTGCCAATGATTTTGGGTTCTGCTCCGGCGCTCTGAGCCCAGCGGGTCAAGGTGTGTTTGGCCTGATTGTTTTCGGTAATCTGAACCACACCATCAGGGCCTACGACCTTGAATTGCTCGCCCCAAGCGTCGTACTCGTAAGTGGTGGACAAGGAAACGTTTTTATCAGCTTCCCAGTCAATAGTCGTTTCACGGGTCAATTGCCCCAAGTGATTGTAGACAGCGCTATAGGTGCTGCGGAACAGCTCGGGGTCGCCACCCAGCGCATCGGCGTCCTGGCGATCTTCTTTAAGCACTCGATTAAACCCGTCCAGCCAGGTACGGGTTTCAACGCCTTGAATGTCGGTCGTGTATTGCACTGCCTGTTGGCCAGGTGTTCCATTGGTCAGTGCATAGCGATAGGTGCGTGTGGCTTGGTATGGGGTGTCAGGCGCTGCTGTTTCTTGGGTTACGCGCCCCAGTAGGTCGTACTGGTAGATGGCATGTGCGTCGTTGTCATCACGGCTTGAAAGCTTGGCACCGTCAAGAGTTGAGTGCTCTTCGGTGATGACTTTGCGTACCTGCGCACTGGGGGCGACCAGGTTTTCTGGGTCGTCAGGTATGTCATCAAAGCCAATCATGGTGCTGATGGTACGCATGGCCATTACACCGGCACGGATGTTGGGCGTGATGTCATAGTCGTAGGTGGTGGTGCTCAGCGTCTCCGCCTTGTTGTTCAGGGTCTGCTGCATTTTACTGAGACGCCCGTGCCGTTGTGCATCGTCCGGCGTATTGATGTACTCATGGGTCAGGCGCCGCAACTCTGTGGGCGCGAGGCCATCCAGTACCTGTACCAGCGTTTCCTTTTGAAGTGTTATCCACGTTCCGCTTCCCGCCAACCCTTGGTATTGATCATAGCGATAACGCGTTTGCAGGGTTGGCGCCGACCCGAAACCGGAGGCTGCTGGAGTGACGGTTTTGCTCTTGAGAGAGCGCACAAATTTTTGCGGATCTGCTGGGCAACCATAGTGGCCTTCTTCACTATCTGCTTCACCGTCCCTGCTGTACCACGTGTTGGTTTCGATCACACCATTTGCGTTGCTCTGGGTCAGCAGGTTGCCATAATCATCATAAGTGGCCGTCACTGTCTCGGTGTGTCGTGGTTCAGTGGCGTTGGCGTTTCGCCATATCTTGGTGACTGTTTTTGGCAATTGGCAATAAGCGGGTTGATCTTTGAAGTTCTTTTGCGGGTCGATGTAGTACTCGGTCTCGGTCACTGACAAGGTGTCTTCACTGCCCGCTTCGGCCTTTTGGG
>NZ_JASCPQ010000068.1:0-31496 GCF_029959305.1 Pseudomonas sp. PS01297 | reverse complement strand
CTCGCGATTAGAACAACGCGTTTCAATCTTCAAGCGCGTCGATTCTATCGCGAGCAAGCCCGCTCCCACATGGTTCCGCGCCCGCGGGGGGGGGGTGGGTGGGGGGTTAACCCGGCATGCAGTTGAAGTCGGCGGTGTGGGCCACTTCTTTACCGCTTGCGTCCACTAGGGTGGCGCTTACATGGGTGCCCAGGCTCGACTCAACCAGCTTGTAGCGCTCGCCCGCCTTGAAGTTCTGGTAGTTGACATTACCCTGGCAATCCACCTCGTTTTCATCACCTGTAGCGCCTTCATACAAGGTCACGTCCAGCTTGTGGGCGCCCGGGGTGACTTCAAAGTAACGGCCATCATTGATGTTCTTGCCGTCTACGCGCTCGGCCATCAGGTCGCTGTTACCTTCTTCCTGCAGACCAATCCAGGCTTCACCCGGATCTTGCTTTGGCATGGGGCCGGCACAGGCTGTCAATAGCAGGGCCAGGCTCAGGGTCGGGATAAGCAGCAGTGGTTTAAGGTTCATTACGGTATGCCTCACACAGGGAACCAAAGAGTGCGACTGGCCGAGAGTCAACCCGTCGAGTGGTTCCAAGCTTGGACCCGTAAACCGCTCTAGCCCAATGAATCTAGGTGAAGGGAGTTTAAGGACTTTACTAACGCAACCTTCATGTTGGTGAAAGCTGAAAGTTAAGGTGTGACGGTAAGACTGCCCGTGTTTGCAATTTTCACTCCTTCGGAGGTTCAGGCATGCTCGGGCTGGTAAAGACCGCACTGCACAAGCCCTACACGTTTATCGTGTTGGCGATTTTTATCTGCATCATCGGGCCACTCGCGGCTTTGCGCACCCCGACGGATGTGTTCCCTGACATCGGTATTCCCGTGGTTGCCGTGGTGTGGCAATACACAGGGCTGGCGCCTGCCGACATGGCAGGTCGAGTTATTTACACCTACGAACGCTCATTGAGTACCACCGTTAACGATATCGAACACATCGAGTCTCAATCTTTACCCGGCATGGGCATTGTGAAGATCTTCTTCCAGCCGGGCGTCGATATCCGCACGGCCAACGCGCAAGTGACCGCCGTGTCACAAACCGTGCTCAAGCAGATGCCGCCTGGCATCACCCCGCCGCTGATTCTTAACTACAGCGCCTCGACGGTGCCGATCCTGCAACTGGCGTTTTCCAGCCCGACGCTCTCGGAAGCGAAAATTCGCGACCTGGTGCAGAACAACATCCGCTTGCCCCTGAGCGCCCTGCCCGGCCTGGCCATGCCCACGCCCATGGGCGGCAAGCAGCGCCAGATCACCCTTGACCTCGACCCCCAGGCCCTTGCGGCCAAAGGCCTGTCGGCGCAAGACGTGGGCAATGCGCTGGCCGCGCAGAACCAGATCATTCCGGTGGGCACGGCCAAGCTCGGCACTTACGAATACACCGTGATGCTGAACAACAGCCCAACGGCGATTGATGAACTCAACGATTTGCCCATCAAGACCGTTGACGGTGCGCTGATCACCATTGGCCAAGTGGCCCACGTGCGGGATGGTTCGCCGCCGCAAACCAACATCGTGCGAGTCGACGGCCATCGCGCCGTGCTCATGCCCGCGCTCAAAAACGGCAATATCTCGACCCTGTCGATTGTCGACGGGATTCGCGGGATGCTGCCGCGCATCAATGAAACCTTGCCACCCTCACTGAAAACGTCATTGCTGGGCGACGCTTCGGTGTTCGTTAAACAGTCAGTGGGCAGCGTGGCGCAGGAAGGGATCATTGCCGCCCTGCTCACCAGCGCCATGATTCTGCTGTTCCTCGGCAGCTGGCGTTCGACCCTGATCATTGCCGTCTCGATCCCCTTGGCCGTGCTCTCGGCGATTGCCCTGCTGGCCGCCACCGGGCAAACCCTGAACGTGATGACGCTCGGAGGGCTGGCACTGGCGGTGGGGATATTGGTCGACGATGCGACGGTGACCATCGAGAACATCAACTGGCACCTTGAGCAAGGCAAGACGGTGCGCAAGGCGATTCTCGATGGTGCCAAACAGATCGTTGGCCCGGCGTTTGTCTCGCTGCTGTGTATCTGCATCGTGTTTGTGCCGATGTTCATGTTGCAAGGGATTGCCGGCTACCTGTTCCGCCCCATGGCACTCTCGGTGATTTTTGCGATGGGCAGTTCGTTCATCCTGTCGCGGACCCTGGTGCCCACCCTGGCGATGTTCCTGCTCAAGCCACACAACCCTGAGCAAGGCCCCGGGCATCACCCGGAAGATGGTTTTATCAACCATCACGAGGGCGATCAGCCGACCCGGACACACTCGGCGCCAGTGCGTGCGTTGCTGAACTTCCAGCAAGGTTTTGAACGGCGCTTCTCGGCCGTGCGCGATGCGTACTACGGCGTGCTGGAACTGGCGCTGGCCAATCGCAAACGCTTTTTGCTCGGTTTCATGGCCTGTGTGCTGGCGTCCTTTGTCTTGCTCCCGACCCTGGGCCAGGACTTCTTCCCGGCGACTGATGCCGGGGCGCTGGCCTTGCACGTGCGCTTGCCATTGGGGACGCGGATCGAGGAAAGCGCCGCGGCGTTTGACCATATCGAATCGCGCATTCGCGAGATCATCCCGGCTGATCAACTGGACACCATCATCGATAACATCGGCATCCCGTTGAGCGGTATCGACATGGCGTACAGCAGCAGCGGCACCATTGGCCCGCAGGATGGCGATATCCAGGTCACCCTCAAAGCCAATCACGGCCCGACCGCCGAGTATGTCAAACGCCTGCGCGAGGCCCTGCCCGAGAGTTTCCCCGGCAGCCAGTTCGCCTTCATGCCCGCCGACATCAGCAGCCAGATCCTCAACTTCGGTGCTCCGGCGCCGCTGGACGTGAAGATTTCCGGGCGTGACGACGCGGCCAACCGGGCCTACGCCCTGGAACTGCAACGGCGCCTGCAACATGTACCGGGCATTGCCGACCTGCGCATCCAGCAGTCCGTGGGTTACCCTTCACTGCAAGTCAAGGTCGACCGTCTGCGGGCCAATGGCCTGGGCATCACCGAACGCGACGTGACCAACAGCATGGTGGCCTCGCTGGCCGGCAGCTCGCAGGTGGCACCGACGTTCTGGCTCAACCCGCAAAACGGCGTGTCATATGGCGTGGTGGCCGCCACCCCGCAGTATCGCCTCGACAGCTTGCCAACCCTGGAAGCCTTGCCGGTGACCGGCAGCAATGGTCAGTCAGCGATCCTCGGCGGGCTGGCAACCATCAGCCGCGTAGACAGCCCGGCGGTGGTCACGCACTACAACATCCAGCCCACCCTGGATCTGTACGCCAACATTCAGGGCCGCGATCTGGGCTCGGTGGCAGCGGATGTACAAAAGGTCATCGACGGTGCGTCGGACCTGCGCCCCAAAGGCGCGATCATCTCCCTGCACGGTCAGATCGACGCGCTGCATGAGGCGTTCAGCGGCCTGAGTTTTGGTCTGCTGGGTGCGGTGGTGCTGATCTACCTTTTGATCGTGGTCAACTTCCAGTCCTGGCTTGACCCGTTTGTGATCATCACCGCCCTGCCCGCGGCCCTGGCCGGGATCGTGTGGATGCTGTTCCTCAGCGGCACCTCGCTGTCGGTCCCGGCCTTGACCGGTGCGATCTTGTGCATGGGCGTGGCCACCGCCAACTCGATCCTGGTGGTGAGCTTCTGTCGAGAGCGCCTGGCCGTTCACGGCGATGCCCTCAAGGCTGCACTTGAAGCGGGCTACACCCGTTTCCGCCCGGTGTGCATGACCGCCCTGGCGATGATGATCGGGATGCTGCCGCTGGCCATCTCGGAAGAACAGAACGCCCCGCTAGGACGCGCCGTGATTGGTGGTCTGATGCTGGCAACCGTCGCCACCCTGCTGTTCGTGCCCGTGGTATTCAGCCTGGTGCACGGCCGTGAAAAAAATCGCGCTGCTGCTGGAGAAACTACCCATGTCGTCTGATCAAAAACCTTCGCGCAAGCGCCTGATGCTGCTGGGCATCGGCGGCCTGACACTGGCCGCGCTGCTGGTCGCCAATGGCCTCGCCGCGCGCAGCCGGCATGAGCAGGCGGTGGTCGGTTGGACCGAAGCCGCCGCCCTGCCCGTGGTCAGCGTGTTCCAGCCTTTGCAAAACGCCCACGGCGACACTCTGCGCCTGCCCGCGCATCTGGAAGCCTGGAGCAAAGCGCCGATTCACGCCCGGGTGAACGGTTACCTGAAAAGCTGGACCAGCGACATCGGCAGCAAGGTCAAGGCCGGTCAGGTATTGGCGGTGATTGACAGCCCCGATCTTGACCAGCAACTGGCACAGGCTCACGCACATATGCTGCAAGAGCAGTCCAACGCCAAGCTCGCGGCGACCACCGCGACGCGCTGGCAAAACTTGGTGGACAGCCATTCGGTATCGCGTCAGGAAGCCGACGAGAAACTGTCCAATGCCGCTGCGGCGAAAGCCAACGCGCAGGCCGCCGAAGCGGACTACGCGCGGTTGGCTTCGCTGGAAGACTACAAGACCATCCGCGCGCCCTTCGCCGGGACCATCACCGCGCGCAACACCGACATCGGCCAACTGGTGAAGGCCGACACCGACAGCGATCCGGAACTGTTCGACATCGCCGACACCCATCAACTGCGCCTTTACGTGCCGGTGCCGCAAAACTATGCCAGCGTGATTCGCCCCAACATGCAGGTGCAACTCAATGTGCCTGAGCATCCGGGGCAAACCTTCAGCGCCACGCTGGTCGGCAACTCGACCTCGATTGACCGGCGCTCCGGCACCCTGACCGCACAGTTTGTGGTGCAAAACCCCAACGACGCCCTGCTGCCCGGCGACTACGCCGAAGCGGTCCTGTCGATTCCGGCAGATACCCATGGCGTCAGCATTCCGGCCAGTGCGTTGATCTTTCGCGCCCAGGGCACCCAGGTGGCCGTGCTGGACACCGCGCAACACGTGCACTTGCAGGACATTCATATCGGCATGGACCTGGGCGACAAACTGGTGATCGACCAGGGCCTCAAACCCACTGACACCGTCATCGATAACCCGCCTGATTCTTTGCGTGACGGCGACTCGGTCAAACTTGCCGATGCGGGAGCCCCTCATGTCGCCAAAACTTAAACGCAGCGCCTTGCTCCTGGCACTCGCGCTGCAAGGTTGCTCATTGGCCCCGACGTACAAACCGCCGCTGCTGGACCTGCCGCAGCACTACCGCGAACAGACCAGTGATGGCCCGTGGCACAGTGCGCAGCCGGGCGACAGCGTGTCGCCACAGTGGTGGCGCGCCTATCAGGATGAGCGCTTGAACGACCTGCAACAGCGCTTGCTCAGCGCCAACCCGGACCTTGCTGCGGCCCTCGCGCACTTCGATTCGGCGCAGGCGTATGCCAGCCAGTTGCATGCCGGGCTGTTCCCGCAAATCACCGCCAGCGAGCAAACCTTGCGCCAGCGCCAATCGGACAACCGACCGTTGCGCGGCAGCACCCAACCTTCGGTGTACAACAGCAACACCGCAGGCTTTGCGCTGAGTTTCGACCTGGACCTGTGGGGCAAAATCCGCAACCAGGTCGCCGCCGGTGACGCACAGGTTCAGGCCTCGGCCGATGACCTGGCGGTGGCACGCTTGAGCTTGCAGAAGCAACTGACCGGCCTTTACGTTCAACTCGATGGCCTGGATGCGCAAAGCCGCATCCTGTCCAAGTCGCTGGACGATTACCGCCAGGCCCTGGACCTGACCAAGGCACGCTATCAAGGGCAAATTGCCTCGGAGATGGACCTGACCCGTGCACAGAACCAATTGGCCCAGGCCGAAGCCCAACTGGACGATGTGCGCGGTCAACGCAACCTGACCGAGCACGCCATTGGCGAACTGGTGGGCGTGCCCGCCAGTCAATTCCAGCTGGCCGCGCGCAGCGACACCTTAAACCTGCCGCAGCCACCGCAAGCCCTGCCCAGCACCCTGCTGCAACGGCGCCCCGATATCGCCGCGGCCGAGCGTCGGGTATTTGCCGCCAACGCGCAAATAGGCGTGGCCAAGGCCGCCTGGTACCCCGACTTCAGCCTGACCGGCCTGTTTGGCGGTCAGACTCAGGGCTACGGCAACCTGTTGGCGGCGGGCAACCACTTCTGGGCGCTGGGCCCGCTGGTCAGCTTGCCGATTTTTGACGGCGGCAGGCTCGACGCCCAAGAGCGTCAGGCCAAGGCCGAGTTCGAAGAAGCCTCTGCCCACTACCGCAGTCAAGTGCTGCGCGCCGTTCGCGAAGTCGAAGACAACCTGGCGCAATTGCGTGACCTGCAACAGGAAAACCTCGACGAACAAGCCGCAGCCAATGCTGCGCAACACACCCAGACACTGGCCACCAACAGCTATGAAGCGGGCGCCGTAAGCTACTTGGATGTTGTGACAGCGCAAACCGCTGCGTTGCAGGCCGAACGCCAGGTACAAGCCCTGCGTACCCGGCAATTGCAAGCCAGTGTCGGGTTATTGACCGCGTTGGGGGGCGGTTGGGAGGGGCAGCAGTAGATCAAAAATCTCTGTAGGAGCGAGCTTGTCTCGCGATCTTTTGATCTTTAAAAGATCGCGAGGCAAGCTCGCGCCTACAGGGCAATTAGTGCTGGGCAGCTACAGTTTCGGAGGCTGCCAGCATGGCTTTTAGCAGCACCGCACACCCCGCCGCCAGGTCTTTGGGGTCGGCGTTTTCGATTTCGTTGTGGCTGATGCCGCCTTCACACGGCACGAAGATCATGCCCGCCGGGCCCAGTTCGGCGAGGAAGATTGCGTCGTGACCTGCCCCGCTGACGATGTCCATGTGGCTTAAGCCAAGCTCGCTCGCGGCATTGCGCACCGCGTTGACGCAGTCAGGGTTGAAGTACAGCGGCGGGAAATCAGCCGTCGGGGTAAGTTCAAAACTCAAACCGTGCTTGGCGCATGTCGCCTCAATCACTTCGCGCACTTCGCTGATCATCGAGTCCAGCCGTTCCGGCTGCAGGTGACGAAAATCCAGGGTCATGCGCACTTCACCGGGGATGACGTTGCGTGAGCCAGGGTACGTTTGCAGGCAACCCACGGTGCCGCAGGCATGGGGCTGATGGCCCAGGGCGGCTTTGTTGACCGCAGCGACTACGGCCGCCGCGCCGACCAGCGCGTCTTTACGCAAGTGCATGGGGGTTGGCCCGGCATGGGCTTCGACGCCGCGCAGGTTGAGGTCGAACCATTTTTGACCCAGCGCCCCGAGCACCACACCGATGGTTTTGCGTTCGTCTTCCAGAATCGGCCCCTGCTCGATGTGCGCTTCAAAGTAAGCACCCACCGGATGCCCGCTGACCTTGCGGCTGCCTGCATAGCCAATGGCGTTGAGTGCTTCGCCAACGGTGATGCCTTGGGCATCGGTTTTGGCGAGAGTTTCTTCGAGGGTGAATTTTTCGGCAAACACCCCCGAGCCCATCATGCACGGGGCAAAGCGCGAGCCTTCTTCGTTGGTCCATACCACCACTTCAATCGGCGCTTGTGTCTGGATGTTCAGGTCATTGAGGGTACGCAGCACTTCGACCCCGGCCAGCACGCCGAAACAGCCATCAAACTTGCCGCCCGTAGGTTGGGTGTCGATGTGACTGCCGGTCATCACTGGCGGCAGGTCAGGATTAAGCCCCGGTCGGCGGGCGAAGATATTGCCCACGGCATCGACGCTGACGGTGCAACCGGCGTCTTCGCACCAGCGTACAAAAATGTCCCGGGCCTGACGGTCGAGGTCGGTCAGGGCCAGGCGGCACACACCGCCTTTGACCGTAGCGCCCAGCTTGGCCAGTTCCATCAGTGACGCCCACAGGCGTTCACCGTTGATCGACTGAGTGGCTTGCTGCTGAAGGGGATGTGCTGCGTTCATATTGTTATTCCTCAGGCAGTTTTTATTGGGTCAGATCGTGCTTTTGGCAGCCGCTGTTTGCGGGCTGCTCAGGCGGCACAAGCCGTAGTAAATCGCGGCACCGAGCAGCGACCCGGTGAACCAGCCGTAGTCATAAAACCAGCTGAAAGCGCTGCTACCCAACGACATCAGGGTCAAGACCACCGGCACGCCAAAGGCGATAAAACCGTTCCAGTTCCAGGCCGGGTACACGCCGTCGCGGTAGAGCCCGGCGAGGTCGAGTTTTTGCTGACGAATGATGAAATAGTCGACCACCATGATCCCGGCAATCGGCCCCAGCAGGCTGGAGTAACCCAGCAACAGTTGGAATACACGGTTTCGAGGCTGACATCCGAGACCAGCAAGCCGAGTTTTTTCAGCAGTTCATGGGCCATCAGCGCCAGCCCCACCAGCCCGGTCAAAATCACCGCTGTGGTGCGGTTGATCAGCTTGGGCGCGATGTTCTGGAAGTCATTGGTCGGGGAAACGATGTTGGCGGCGGTGTTGGTCGACAACGTGGCGATGATGATCAACGCCATGGCCAGCGCGACCCAGCCAGGGCTTTGAATATGGCCGATCAGGCTGACGGGGTCGGAGACGGTCACGCCCACCAGTTTTTGCGAGGCGGCGGTCATGATCACGCCCAACGAGGCGAACAGGAACATGGTCAGTGGCAGGCCAAATATCTGCCCCAGAATCTGGTCTTTCTGGCTTTTGGCGTAGCGGCTGAAGTCGGGAATATTCAGCGACAAGGTGGCCCAAAAACCCACCATCGCGGTCAGCCCGGCAAAAAAGTAGCCATACACGCTGGCCCCTTCAGGGCGTTTCGGCGGTTGGGCTAACAGTTCGGTCATCGACACATTCGGCAAGGCCCACACCAGCAAGCCCAGCCCTACCAGCACCAACAGCGGCGCAGACAGGGTCTCAAGCCATTTGATCGACTCAGCGCCGCGCAGTACCACCCACAGGTTGAGTGCCCAGAACAGCATGAAACCGATGACTTCACCGATGCCCCCCAGACTTTTCCAGCCCTCGAACACCGAACCCAGAAAAAGGTGAATAGCCAGGCCGCCGAACAAGGTCTGGATCCCGAACCAGCCACAGGCCACCAGCGCCCGGATCAAGCACGGGACGTTGGACCCAAGGATGCCGAACGAGGAACGCAACAGCACCGGAAAGGGAATCCCGTATTTAGTGCCGGCAAAAGCGTTGAGCGTCAGCGGAATCAGCACCACGATATTGGCCAGCAAAATCGCCAGCAGCGCCTCACCGACGGACAGCCCGAAGTAAGCGGTCAATACTCCGCCCAGGGTGTAAGTCGGCACACAAATCGACATGCCCACCCACAGCGCGGTGATGTGCCATTTGTTCCAGGTGCGCTCATGCACGCGGGTGGGGGCAATGTCATGGTTGTATCGGGGGCTATCGAGAACTTCAGGCCCGGCTTCCAATTCGTACAAACCATCGCGTTCGGTGACTTGGGATCTGCTCGGTTGCATGCTCATTCACTCTCTTTTTTATGGTGATTAACCCTGCGCACGGACGCAGAGCGATTCTCTGTGCAATCACCGCGGACCAAGGCCGCGAGGTAATGGCAGCGACAATCAAAAACTGTGCCGTGTTAATTATTGTGTTCACGGACAGTTGTGTTCACACCTTACAACTCGCTGGTTTATAAGCACTTTTAAACCGCACACAACACGCCGATAAACCCTTATCAAGAATAGTTTGCATTGCCGGATAGAACTAAACGAAACATATCGGTGCACGCTTATTTATTTTTGTTTGACTCTGGCTGTTCTCCGAAGACTTCAAGCGCCTGATTTAGCATAAGAAACTTCACCTATATTTAATTCCTGTCAAGTGCGCCGAAATGGTGAAAGCGCGCACCAATTTGGTGATTTCAAGATTAAACCTATATAAATCAATAAATTAAGTAACACATACATACTTGAAAATAATGTTTGCTCATTCCTCAACAACCCACTAGATTTTATTCCTGTCACCAGTGACAGGAATAAAAACCTGTACTACGGTCGTAATAACAACATTAGAACCGGCCTCAGCCGGTCTGCCTGCGAGGAACTTGGTATGTCGCTGTTAATCCGTGGCGCTACGCTTGTGACCCATGATGAAAGTTACCGTGCTGATGTTTATTGCGCAGACGGTCTAATCCGCGCAATTGGCACTGATCTTGAAGTTCCGCCCAGTGGTGAAGTGCTGGATGGCAGTGGCCAATATTTACTCCCCGGCGGTATCGATCCCCACACGCATATGCAGTTACCGTTTATGGGCACTGTTGCCAGTGAAGACTTTTTCAGTGGTACGGCGGCAGGTCTGGCAGGCGGGACAACGTCGATTATTGACTTTGTCATTCCCAACCCTCAGCAGTCGTTGCTGGAGGCCTTTCACCAGTGGCGCGGCTGGGCTGAGAAGTCCGCGTCGGACTACGGTTTCCATGTCGCCATCACGTGGTGGAGCGAGCAGGTCCGCGAAGAAATGGCCGAGCTGGTGAGCCATCACGGTATCAACAGTTTCAAACATTTCATGGCCTACAAAAACGCGATCATGGCCGCCGATGACACCTTGGTCGCCAGCTTTGAACGCTGCCTGGAACTGGGCGCGGTGCCCACCGTGCACGCGGAAAACGGCGAGCTGGTGTATCACTTGCAACGCAAGCTGCTGGCACAGGGCATCACCGGCCCGGAAGCCCACCCGCTGTCTCGCCCTTCGCAAGTTGAGGGCGAAGCCGCTAGCCGGGCCATTCGCATCGCGCAAACCATTGGCACGCCGTTGTACCTGGTGCACGTCTCGACCCGTGAAGCGCTGGACGAAATCACCTATGCCCGCAGCCAGGGCCAGCCGGTGTACGGCGAAGTGCTGGCCGGGCATTTGCTGCTCGATGACAGCGTGTATCAAAACCCCGACTGGCAAACCGCCGCCGGCTATGTGATGAGCCCGCCCTTCCGTCCCCAGGGCCACCAACAAGCGCTGTGGCACGGCCTGCAATCCGGCAATTTGCACACCACCGCCACCGACCATTGCTGTTTCTGCGCTGAGCAAAAGGCCGCCGGGCGTGACGACTTCAGCAAAATTCCTAACGGCACGGCGGGTATCGAAGACCGCATGGCCGTGCTCTGGGATGAAGGCGTGAACACCGGGCGCTTGTCGATGCAGGAGTTCGTGGCGCTGACCTCGACCAACACCGCGAAAATTTTCAACCTGTACCCGCGCAAAGGTGCAATCCGCGTCGGCGCCGATGCTGACCTGGTGCTGTGGGACCCGCAGGGCACACGCACCATTTCCGCTAAAACCCACCACCAGCAGGTCGACTTCAACATATTCGAAGGCAAGACCGTGCGCGGGGTGCCCAGTCACACCATCAGCCAGGGCCGGGTGGTCTGGGCCGATGGCGATTTGCGGGCCGAACGCGGCGCCGGGCGTTATATCGAACGCCCGGCCTACCCCGCCGTGTACGACCTGTTGAAAAAGCGCGCCGAGCATCACCAGCCCGTTGCTGTTAAGCGCTGAGTACACCACCACTGCCCGTCAGAGGCAGACGCTTCCCACAACCGTGAGGCAATTCCTGTGATCAAGTCCCTGAATCATCTACCGCACCCCCACGAAAATGCGCTGGTGCTGGCCAGTCACTTCACTGATCTGGCGCCACCGCTCAGCGCCCGTCAGGCTGAACTGGAAAGCTCGCGTTGCCTGTATTGCTACGACGCACCGTGTGTAAATGCGTGCCCAAGCGACATCGACATTCCGTCTTTTATTCGCAATATCCAGCAGGAAAACGTTCAAGGCGCTGCGCAGAAAATCCTTTCGGCCAACATTCTCGGCGGCAGTTGCGCCCGCGTATGCCCCACCGAAGTGCTGTGCCAGCAAGCGTGTGTGCGCAATAACGCGCAGGAATGTGCGCCGGTATTGATCGGCTTGTTGCAGCGCTATGCGATTGATAATGCGCAATTCAACGAGTACCCGTTCACCCGCGCCGCCTCAACCGGCAAGCGCATTGCCGTGGTCGGCGCGGGCCCGGCCGGACTGGCCTGCGCCCATCGGCTGGCCCTGCACGGGCACGAGGTGGTGATTTTCGAAGCCCGGGAAAAATCCGGCGGTCTCAATGAATACGGCATCGCCAAATACAAGCTGGTGGATGATTTCGCTCAGCGTGAAGTGGATTTTGTCTTGCAGATCGGTGGCATCGAAGTTCGCCACGGCCAGCGCTTGGGCGACAACCTGAGCCTGAGCGACCTGCACCAACAATTTGATTCGGTATTTCTGGCCATCGGCCTGGCCGCCAGTCGGCAGCTCGGTCTGGCCCACGAAGAGGCACCCGGTGTATTGGCTGCCACTGACTACATTCGCGAGCTGCGCCAAAGCGACGACCTGACCCAACTGCCACTGGCCGAACGTTGCATCGTGTTGGGCGCGGGCAATACCGCTATCGACATGGCCGTACAAATGGCCCGTCTGGGCGCCCGCGAGGTGAACCTGGTGTATCGCCGTGGTCAGGAAGACATGGGTGCGACCGGCCATGAGCAAGACATCGCCAAGGCCAATCAGGTGCGCCTGATGACCTGGGCCCAACCCGATGAGGTGTTGCTCGACGATCAGGGCCAAGTTCGCGGCATGCGCTTTGCCCGCACCCGCCTTGCAGACGGTCGCCTGGTGAAAACCGGCGAAACCTTTGAGCTGGCCGCCGATGCGGTATTCAAGGCCATCGGCCAAACCTTTGACGAAGCCACCCTGAGTGACCCGCTGGCCCATTCACTCCAGCGCACAGGCGATCGGATCACCGTGGATGAGCACCTGCGCACCAGCATCCCCGGCGTGTATGCCGGTGGCGATTGCACCTCGCTGGGCCAGGACCTGACCGTGCAAGCGGTGCAACACGGCAAGCTGGCCGCGCAAGCCATTCATGCCCAACTCATGCTCACTCAGGAGGCTGCGTAAATGGCCGATCTCTCGATTAACTTCGCCGGTATCAAAGCCCCCAATCCCTTTTGGCTGGCCTCTGCGCCGCCGACCGACAAAGCCTATAACGTGGTCCGCGCCTATGAGGCAGGCTGGGGCGGCGTTGTCTGGAAAACCCTGGGTGAAGACCCGGCGGCGGTCAACGTGTCGTCGCGCTATTCGGCGCACTTCGGGCCTAACCGTGAGGTCATGGGCATCAACAATATCGAGTTGATTACCGACCGCTCGCTGGAAATCAACCTGCGTGAAATCACTCAGGTCAAAAAGGACTGGCCGGACCGCGCACTGATTGTGTCGCTGATGGTGCCGTGTGAGGAGCAAGCCTGGAAGTACATCCTGCCGCTGGTTGAAGCCACGGGCGCCGATGGTATCGAGCTGAACTTTGGATGCCCACACGGCATGCCGGAACGCGGCATGGGCGCGGCCGTTGGCCAAGTGCCCGAGTACGTGGAAATGGTCACGCGCTGGTGCAAGACGTACTGCTCGCTGCCGGTGATCGTCAAGCTGACGCCCAACATCACCGATATCCGCCTCAGCGCCCGGGCGGCCCATCGCGGCGGTGCCGATGCGGTGTCGTTGATCAACACCATCAACTCGATCACCAGTGTCGACCTTGATCGCATGGTCGCCCTGCCTGTGGTGGGCAGCCAGAGTACCCACGGGGGGTATTGCGGTTCGGCCGTCAAGCCGATCGCGCTGAACATGGTGGCCGAAATTGCCCGCGACCCACAGACCCAAGGCTTGCCGATCTGTGGGATTGGCGGCATTGGCAGTTGGCGCGATGCTGCGGAATTTATCGCCCTGGGCTGTGGCGCCGTGCAAGTGTGCACCGCGGCCATGCTCCACGGGTTTAGGATTGTTGATGAGATGAAAGACGGTTTATCGCGCTGGATGGACAGCCAATGCTATTCGAGCCTGGAGGACTTTTCGGGTAGGGCCGTGGGCAATACCACTGACTGGAAATATCTGGATATAAACTACCAAGTCATCGCCAAGATCGACCAAGAAGCATGCATTGGCTGTGGTCGTTGCCACATCGCCTGCGAAGACACTTCGCACCAGGCCATTTCCAGCCAGAAACTGGCCGACGGGACCCACCGCTATGAAGTGATTGATGATGAGTGCGTAGGGTGCAACCTGTGCCAGATCACTTGCCCGGTGGACGACTGTATCGAGATGGTGCCGCAAAACACCGGCAAACCTTTCTTGGACTGGAACCACGACCCGCGTAATCCGTACCACGTGGCTTCTTGAGCCCTCTGTGGGAGCGGGCTTGCTCGCGATTGAATCAATACCGCAGACGATTGCTAACCGAGTCGTCTGCATCGCGGGCAAGCCCGACTCCCACAGGTTAGGTACGGGTAGTTATCACATGGGGCGACGCTGTCACGGCTCCAGCCCGATACCGCGCAGGATGATGCTGGTGACACTGTGGATGGCGCGCTCGAACTGGATGTCACTCAACGGTTGATGCTCGTTGATGATGTTCACTTGGTGATCGAAGTCTGCGTAGTGCTGGGTTGAAGCCCAGATCATGAACAACACGCTGGACGGCTCTACCGGCAATATCCGTTTGTCTGCCACCCACTGGCGGATTTTGGCTTCTTTCATTTTTGCCCAATCATAGAGACTCGCATCCAGCGTGAGCCCCAACGTGGGCGCGCCATGGATGATTTCGTCTGCCCAGACTTTCGAGCCGTAGGGCCGCGTACGCGAGTGGGTCATCTTGGCGCGAATGTAACTGCTGAGAACCAGGCGCGGGTCATCATAGGTTTCAAAACACAGCGCATCTTGTTTCCACACTTCCAGCAAACCCAGCAAAACCGCGTTATACAGCTCGGTTTTGGTACTGAAGTAATAGTGCAAGTTGGAACGAGGCAGCTCAACTTCAGCGGCAATATCCGCCATGGCGGTGCCCGCAAAGCCTTTTTCGGCAAAGACCTTCTCGGCTCCGAGAAGGATTTTTTCGACATTGCTGCGACGAATTTCGATCTTGTGATTGCTCATAGCGTGCGGCCCTTGTCGTCACGGTTCGTCGATATGTGTCCAGATAAAACTTGCGCCATCTGCTCGTTGCAAGCAAGGGCTAAGGCTGGTTTGAGGGGCCAGTCAGGGGGCGAAGCAATGCGGTGCCTCGCCTGCCAGTCCGAGATCAGAAATGTGCTCGGACTGTTATTTTTGACAGGTTCCAAACACCTGAGAACGGTTTATAAATAAGCCCATAGTAAGGAAAAGTCCTACGGGAAATTCCTCTCGTACAGAGAGATTTCCTACAACCCACTTACGTTTTTTGATCTATGGGAGTGTCTTGCCATGCATCAGCCTCAATCAGCGACCAGTGGACAATCAGCACATCTGCAGCCTAACGTCCAGACCAAAGAGAGCGCTCTGAGCGCTATCAAACTCACCCCCAAAGAAAAGGAAGTGCTCGCTTGGGGGGCTCAGGGCAAAACCTCCTGGGAGATTGCGCTGATCCTCAAATGCACGGAGTCGGGGGTCAACTTTCATTTCGGCAATATTCGTCTTAAGTTCGGCGTTTCAACCCGTAGCGCTGCATTGATCAAAGCAACGGCCCTGGGGCTTGTCACACCTTTCTAAACGCTGAACAACTTGCATGTCCAGATTGCCGGCTACACGCGCTTAATGTGCATGTAATCAGCGCCTCGTATTGCTGTAATCCTGCTCATGCCTGGACCGGTAGCGCCGGGCACGCTTAAAAAAACAGGTGGCGACATTCGCGTAGTGCCCGTTGGGCACTACGCTTGAACCATGGCTGACAGTCAGTCGATCAAGGCGAAGGCGGCAGCTCTATCACGTCGGTTTCAATGCCTTCGAGCTTGGGTTTGAGCTTGATCTGTTCTTGCACTTCCCGGGCTTGAGCCTCGGTTGCATAAGGGCCGATCAAGAAATGTTGCACACCGTCTTTTTCGAGAATGTAGGGAACAAAGCCATTATCCAGCAGCCTGCCAGTGGTATCCGTAATCGTCGCTCTCTGCCCTTCAGTGAGCTCCAGCGCCCAGTGAGCAACAGGCACCTGGACCACCGTCGAGTGAGAAGCCGCTTTAGCCTGCTCGATTTTATCGTTAGACTCCTGACCGCAAGCCGTCAAGGCCAATATTGCTGTCATCACGATGACTTTACGCACTGCGTTTCCCCTATCTGTATGAGTGGGTCGATTTTATCACTGGGGCAGTGGCCTTTGCTCTCCTTGAACAAATCAAATCCGCCCCTATTTAAGCTTCATAGGCATGAGCTTCCCTCGTCCGGGGAATTTTACCTCTGGCTATGACGTCTGTAATGAGCGGCGCATTTATATGCACTTAGCAGTATTCTGTAGCCATGACCGAAGCCGCACCGTCTCAGAGACGTGCCTTACAAAGCCATCAAGGAGAAAAAAATGCTGATACTCACCCGTAAAGTTGGTGAAAGCATAAACATCGGTGACGATATTACGATCACTATTTTAGGAGTCAGCGGGCAGCAGGTCAGAATCGGCATCAACGCGCCGAAAGACGTCGCGGTACACCGTGAAGAAATCTATCAACGCATCCAGGCAGGTCTGAATGCATCGGACAAAGGCAACCAGTCTTAATTCTCCGAGGTATCAGCCCTTGGAGTGAGTGTCAGGGCTGCCTAGCCAGCCCTCCACGATTGAAATCATCCCCGCTTTTTTCTGCAATCATGCCCCTTGATTGCTGGCAGTGACGCGCTGCTGACTTGACATATCCAGGTTTGCGACCACGCTCTATCCTCGCAGAAGACTCATATTCACTGAATCACTGCGGCCACGATGCCTATGCATCATGGCGACTGAGCGACTCCTTTTAATATCAGCCCCTCTGGGCTGGACCTGTATTGTCAAGGAATGAAAGACATGTCCGATCTAATCGTAGTGGGATTTTCAGACACCCAAACCGCCGACCGCGCGCTCACCGAGCTGGTGTCGTTGAGCAAAGAATATCTGGTTGAGCTCGAAGACTCGGTCATTGTTACGCGTAACGGTGAAGGCAAGCTCCACGTCAAACAAAGCGTCAACCTGACTGCCATTGGCGCCACCTCGGGCCTGGTCACTGGCGGGCTTTGGGGCGCACTGGTTGGCCTGCTGTTTCTCAACCCGCTGGCCGGTTTTGCCATTGGCGGCGCCCTGGGCGCTGGCGCCGGCGCACTGTCTGGCTCGTTGAGCGATTACGGGATCGACGACAAGTTCATCAAGAATCTGGGAGAAACCATTCCGAACAACTCTTCGGCGCTGTTTGTGCTGTTGCGCAAATACCAACCGGAGAGAGTACTGGAAGAACTGCAAAAAGCAGGCTTCGAGGGCAAGGTTCTGCGCACCTCGTTGTCCCTTGAGCAAGAGAAAAAACTTCAGGAAGCACTGTCCCATCATGTGCAGGCCCAACCGGCTGCCTGACCGTTAAAAACGGCACCACCGTATTGACGATTCGACTGCCCATGCCGGGCAGTCGAAACCCTGAATCTGCGTATCCATGCCTGTAAATCCCCGCTTAAAACCGTGCCCTGGCCCTACCGTTGACCGCCCCTTGCAGACACCGCAATTGCTCAGAGACCCGGGCTAAAGTTAGCCGATCGATAGCTGGTCTTCTGCGTGCGCGGTGTTACTGTAGCCAACGCGAACCGCGTAAGGTGGATCGCTCTGCGACATGCCTGCACAGAGGCACTATGCTTTAATCGAATGAATCCAAAGACGTAAGAGTTGGGACCTCTCGCTCGGCCAATGCGAAGTGCTGATATGAACTCATAAAGCTGCGCCACGCCATTTTTGATCCCGCTCACAGGAAGCCCACAATGGTTCAAAGACAAGTCATCAATGCTTCGGTCAGCCCGAAAGGCAGTCTGGAGACGCTCTCGCAACGTGAAGTGCAACAACTGAGCGAAGTCGGCTCAGGCAGCAGTTACACACTGTTCCGCCAATGCGTACTGGCTATCCTCAACACCGGTGCTCACGTCGACAACGCCAAAACCATTCTTGAAGCCTACAAGGACTTCGAAGTCCGGATTCACCAGCAAGACCGTGGCGTTCGCCTTGAACTGCTGAATGCGCCGGCCGATGCCTTTGTCGACGGCGAAATGATCGCCAGTACCCGAGAGATGCTGTTCAGCGCCCTGCGCGACATTGTCTACACCGAAAGCGGTCTGGAAAGTACACGCGTTGACCTGAGTTCTTCTGCCGGCATCACCGACTACGTCTTCCATTTTCTGCGCAACGCCCGCACCCTGCGCCCAGGCGTAGACCCCAAGATTGTGGTGTGCTGGGGTGGCCACTCGATCAACACCGAAGAGTACAAATACACCAAAAAAGTCGGCCATGAACTGGGCTTGCGCAGCCTGGACATCTGCACCGGCTGTGGCCCCGGCGTGATGAAAGGCCCGATGAAGGGCGCCACCATTTCACACGCCAAGCAACGCCTGGTGGGGGGGCGTTACCTGGGCCTGACAGAGCCAGGCATCATCGCCGCCGAAGCCCCTAACCCAATCGTTAACGAACTGGTGATTCTGCCCGACATCGAAAAACGCCTCGAAGCGTTTGTGCGTGTAGGGCACGGCATCATCATCTTCCCGGGGGGTGCGGGCACGGCTGAAGAGTTTTTGTACCTGCTCGGGATTCTGATGCACCCGGACAACAAGGACGTGCCCTTCCCCGTCATTTTGACCGGCCCCAAAGAAGCCGAACCTTACCTGCAACAGCTGCACGAGTTTGTCGGCGCTACCCTGGGCGAGGCGGCACAAAACCACTACCAGATCATCATCGACAACCCGCCTGAAGTGGCCCGCCAAATGACCGCGGGGCTTAAAGAGGTGAAGCAGTTCCGCCGCGAGCGCAATGACGCGTTCCACTTCAACTGGTTGCTGAAAATCGATGAAGGGTTCCAGCGCCCATTCGACCCGACCCATGCCAACATGGCCAACCTGCAATTGCGCAGCGGCCTGCCACCCCATGAGCTGGCCATCAATCTGCGCCAGGCTTTCTCCGGAATCGTGGCCGGCAACGTCAAAGAAAAAGGCATTCACCTGATCGAAAAGCACGGCCCGTACGAGATTCACGGTGACGCTGCGATCATGAAGCCGCTGGACAAACTGCTGCATGCCTTCGTTAAACAACACCGCATGAAACTGCCAGGCGGCGCCGCTTATGTGCCCTGCTATCGCGTAGTGAGTTAAGGACACACCCTTGGGCCTGTTGAGGTTTCACGGCGTCAGCTGCGAAACCTTGACAGTCCCAGGGACTCATCGACCAGTTCAGTGTTGGCTGCATCACTGCTCATGGCTCTCGGCAAGTAAACGCTGAATAAATTGTTCCTGCTGCTGATACATACCCTCGCCAAAATGCGTGGCCCGCACTTGGCCTTTGGCATCAACAAAATAGTGGGCAGGCCAATACTGGTTACCAAAGGCGCGCCAGATCACGCTGTTATTGTCGATTGCAACCGGGTATTCAATACCCAACTTCTTCACCTGCTGGCGTACGTTCTCGACCACTCGCTCTTCTTCATATTCAGGCGTATGCACGCCAATCACCACCAGCCCTTCTTTGGCGTACTTTTTTGCCCATGCGTTGACATAAGGCAGACTGCGCTGACAGTTAATACACCCATAGGTCCAGAAATCTATCAGCACCACTTTGCCGCGCAACGACTCGCGTGTCAGCGGCGGTGAGTTAAGCCACTCAACAGCGCCGGACAACGCCGGCATCGGCACACCGCCTTCTTGGGCCGCGAACGCACCTCCACTCGCGGCCATCGCACCCAGCAACGCCAGCCAACGCGTAGCCCTGCCAACACCTGCAAACTTGCCAGCCATGGACTAGCCGCCCTCGTTGCAGTTTTGCGAAACTTTCAGGTAGTTGAGCTGCTGGGTTTGCCCCTTGGAGTCAAGGTAGGTCATGTGCGATTTGACCACTTGGCAGTCATAGCCAGGGTCTTCAGTGATGGCCAGTACCTTTTTCACATCCAGATGCGTGCCGTAGGTGTAGTTTTGCGCAACGGGCATTTCTTGAGCCTGGGCACCCAGGGCAAAAAGGCTTAACGCGGCAAACACACCGGCAGCACAGGTCGCTTTAATGTTCATGATCAGTTCCTCACAGTCTTGGTTAAGAGTCATCGAGGCTTGGTATCTCGATGAGTCCTATTCAAAGCCCGCGAGGTATCGCGAATGTGTCGAGAATCGGCCTCGATGACTCTTTGCGTATCTGGAGGGCGTGCAGATACACAGCGATACATTCCAGGCCAAAGCAGCGTATGAGCAGCCTGAAGATTTTTGCCTCAGGATGTATCTGTAAAACCTCAGATACACTGAAATACAAAGGCCTGCAGGCAAGAGCGCGGTCTCTGGCTATGATGCGCCTCACCAACCACCCGCGAGAGATTAAAGCCATGGAGCATGTCGATCACATCCTGATCGTTGACGATGATCGTGAGATTCGCGAACTGGTGGGCAATTACCTGAAAAAGAACGGTCTGCGCACCACTGTCGTTGCCGACGGCAGGCAAATGCGCACCTTTCTGGAAAGCACACCTGTCGACTTGATTGTGCTGGACATCATGATGCCTGGTGATGACGGTCTGTTGCTGTGTCGCGAACTGCGCGCCGGCAAACACAAGGCCACGCCGGTATTAATGCTGACAGCACGCAGTGACGAAACCGACCGCATCATCGGCCTCGAAATGGGCGCCGACGACTACCTGGTCAAACCCTTCGCGGCCCGTGAACTGCTCGCTCGGATCAACGCCGTTTTAAGGCGTACACGCATGTTGCCACCCAATTTGCAGGTCACCGACAGTGGCAGCTTATTGGCGTTTGGCCGTTGGCGGCTGGACACCAGCGCCCGCCACTTACTGGATGAGGACGACACCATGGTCGCCCTCAGCGGCGCCGAATACCGCCTGCTGCGGGTGTTTCTTGATCACCCTCAACGGGTCCTCAGTCGTGATCAATTGCTCAACCTGACACAGGGCCGTGATGCCGACTTGTTTGATCGCTCCATCGACCTGCTGGTCAGCCGTTTGCGTCAACGCTTGCTCGATGATGCCCGCGAACCGGCCTGTATCAAAACCGTACGCAGTGAAGGCTATGTGTTCTCACTGCCCGTGAAAATGCTCGGTGCATCACTATGAAATGGCTACGTTGGCCCAAGACCCTGGCGTCGCAATTGTCGCTGATCTTTCTGGTAAGTCTGCTACTGGCTAATGGTCTGTCGTTCAGCGTGCAGTTCTATGAGCGCTTTTTGAGCGCCCGTTCGACCATGCTCAACAACATGGAAAACGACATTTCAACCTCCATTGCCATCCTTGACCGCCTGCCCGCCGAAGAGCGTCAAGCCTGGCTTTCACGCCTTGACCGCCAGCATTATCAGTACCTGCTGGGCAAAGGCGACAGCGGTGTGCCCATGGACACTGCAGACCCGCCCATGTCGGCTTCCTCGATCAAAGACACGCTGGGCCAACATTACGCCCTGACCTTTGCCGACATCCCCGGCGTGCGCCCGCACTACCAGGTGTTTTTGCAACTGGCTGACGGCAACCCTGTGACCATTGACGTGCGCCCGGCCGATATTCCCGTGGCCCTGTGGCTACCGGTGGTTTTGGTGCTGCAACTGGCGCTGCTGCTGGGCTGTACCTGGATGGCGGTGAGGCTGGCCATACGCCCGCTCAGCCGGCTGTCACGTGCGGTAGAAAGCCTGGACCCGAATGCCCGCATCCAGCATCTGGACGAAAGCGGCCCGACCGAGGTCGCCCATGCCGCCGTGGCCTTTAATGCCATGCAGCAGCGCATCGCAGACTACCTCAAAGAGCGCATGCAGATTCTCGCAGCCATTTCCCACGATTTGCAGACCCCCATTACCCGCATGAAACTGCGCGCCGAGTTTATGGACGACTCGACTGAGCGCGACAAACTGCTGAGTGATCTGGGGGAAATGGAACACCTGGTCCGCGAGGGTGTGGCCTACGCCCGCAGCGTGCATGGCTCAACCGAGGCCAACTGCAAACTTGACCTGGATGCCTTTGTCGACAGCATTGTGTTCGACTATCAAGACGTGGGCAAAGCGGTCAGCAGCAGTGGCAGCTATGGCTCCCCCATCGAAACCCGACCCCATGCCCTGCGCCGGGTACTGATCAACTTGCTGGACAATGCCTTGAAATTTTCTGGAGCGGCCGAGTTGGTCGTCAGCGCTGAAGCCAACGGCAATGTATCCATCAAAGTGCTTGATCGCGGGCCGGGTATTTCAGCCGAAGAACTGCGCGAAGTACTGAAACCGTTCTACAGGGTAGAAAGTTCGCGCAACCGCGACACGGGCGGCACCGGGCTCGGGCTGGCGATAGCCCAGCAACTGGCAATAGCCTTGGGGGGCTCGCTTAGCCTGAGCAACCGCCAAGGGGGCGGACTGTGCGCTGAACTCTTGCTGCCTAAAAGCTCGCACTAGAAAAAATTGCATCTGCTTGAGAATCACAAAGATAATTCTTACGTTAAAAAACGAATTAACAGCATCAGAGGAAGGACAACTACACCGACAGCACCTAAGTTAAGGCTCTAATCTTCAGCTATTCACCCCATGAGAAGGATCTCAAAAATGAATAGCAAATTCAGCGACACACTTATAGTTAACCTGCGCGTTATCAACAACACAGCGCATGAATTAAAAAGAATAGAAGGCACCCACAGCGGCAGAGAGGGAAGCTTCCCTCCTGAGTTTTCCGCCCACAGCAGAAATGTTTTCCAATTCCATGCAGCCCCCCACTTCAAGGGCGACATATTGATTGAATACGGTGTCAAAAAACCCTTCTTTGAAACCCGGTTCGCCTACAGCATTGGCAATGACATACTGCAGTTTGAAACCAGCTTTTTATACGCCTATGAACAGTCGTATCTTCATCAGTCGCCAAGAGTTAATTACTTCTGGACTCACAGCGTCATCGGCCCAGGAAATTGCAATTCCCGGTTAAGACAGCACTCGGACATCTACCCCTACAACTACGCGGTCGATTTTACGATCGAATAAACGTATTCAACCTGCGTGCGGGTAAGTCGGAGCGTGATTGGCAGAGCGGGCAGCACAGGTATGCCCGCATCTGAGTGAAAACATCTGATCAACCCGGCGGAATGGTCGCCAAAATACCGATACCGATGGTCAGTATTAAAAAACCGCCTAAAAACCACGCCATCTTACCCATCACATTTCCCCGTCAAACCTACGTAATAAAACAGGTGCAGCACATCGGGCGGCAAGAGGTGAGTACTGCTTGGCTCTCATGCTCTTGCCTGTCTCGAGAGGTTGATGGGAATTGTGCGCCTTGATCTGCACTCATAACAGACGCAGATATGGCGAAAAAATACGGATCAGTTGCCAGGCAATACAAAATGGTCGTGCGACACGCCGCGCTGATAATCCGCGACCACACGCTGACACAAATTGACCACCGCTTCGTTCAGCTCCAGCCCTGCTCCGACGCGCCAACAGGCAAACACCGCAAACCCTGGTGGCGCATCCATGGACAACGCCACCAAGGCTTGGCTGTGCAATTCACGGCTGACCAGCACCGGTGGCAACGCGCCTATGCCAAAGCCGTCAGCCACCAGTTTGATGATCGCCGCCACTGAGTTGATGCAACTGACTCTGGGCGTCGCAATGCCTTGCTGATGCAGAAAATTAAGCATGTCCTGATGTGGCCGCGATAACCGCGAAAAGGTCAGCAAGCGTTCCTGACAGAGGTCTGAAAGGCTTGCATAGCTGCGATCAAGCGGGCTGCCCTTGGCCACGACCCAGCTAAGCGGGTAGCTGGCCAGTTGCACATTACGCACCCCATCGGCACGCACCAGATCAGTTTGAAAAATAAGGTCCAGATGCCCCTTGAGCAGTTGCTCGTTGAGATTCAACGCCGTATCCGCCGTCAGCTCGACTTCAACCTGAGGGTAATCGCGGCTCAAGGCGCTGATCAGATCGCTGAGCCAGCTGTGGATCACCGTGTCCATGACACCGATGCGCAAGCGCCCGGCGAAACTGTCTGTCTGGCCGAGCGACTGCAACAAACGCTGCTGGGTCGCGAGCATCTGTTCGGCATATCCCAACACCTTCTGGCCTTCGCGCGTGAGGCTCACCCCACGCGAATCACGCTGAAACAACTGCACCCCGAGCTCGTTTTCAAGCACTGAAATGCGACTGGAAACCGCCGCCTGGGTGGTCGAAAGCTTCTCTGCGGTCAGGCGAAAAGTGCCAAGCCGTGCGACCCAAACGAAGGTCTGCAGAAATCGAATATTCATAACGCCGTGCTCGCCCGATCCAAACCTGGGCACCACTCTAAACCTTTGGCTTAGAGAGCGGTATTTGCACAATGCCAAGGCCTGGCAAATGCCCTGTAGTCGCTGCCGAAGAATGAGGCTGCGATGGGTGGCAGCGATCCCGGACGGCGGTCCTGCGGCCCGCATCGCAGCCTCGTACCTCGTCAGCGGCTACAGGGAATTTGAATCGTGCAAAAAACTGTAAGAGCGAGCTTGTCTCGCGATTTTTTGATCTTCACCTGTCAGAAGTGGAACGAAACGCCGGTAGTGACGTTGAACGGGTCGCCCGGATAAAAGTTGGCCGAGTCCTGACCCTTGGCGTCATACGCGGTGTTTGTCGCCGTGGCGTAGCGCTGGTTGGTCAGGTTGCGGGCATCCACAAACACTTCCCATTTTTTGCTCGGGGCTTCGTAACCGACTTTAGCTCCCCAGAGGGTGTAGGACGGCGCACTGAGGGTGTTGGCAAAATCGACGTAATAACTGGAAGCCGCGCGCGCATTGAGTTGTGCGTAGAAGCCACCCGCTTGCCGATATTGCAGCTCGGCCTGATACACCTGACGCGGCAGCCCCGGCAACTGGTTGTCTCCAAACGTTGAGTCGTGACGGTAGTAGAAGTCGTTCACGGTGTAGGCCTGACGCAACGACACCGTGTCGCCATTCTTGCCTTCCCAAAGCAATGCGTTGAGCCCCGCCTCTATCCCTTGGTGAATGGTCGGGCTGCCGTTAGAGGTGGCCACCAATTGGTCCTGGGTCGCCGTGGCCTGACGCACGACCACCGAGAGCAATTCCTTTTGCACCCACGAACGGTACACGGTCAGGCTGCCATCAAAGATGCCATGACCGCCGCGAATCCCGAACTCCACCGTGTTGGCCTTTTGCGGGCGAACATCGCGAATGTAAGGGGTCCCGGTGCTGCCCAACTGCCAAGTCACGGGTGGATCGACCGAACGGCTGACGTTGCCGAACAGCTCGAATTCCGGTGTCAGTTGATAGCGCAAGCCCAGACGCGGGGCCAGATCGGTTTCGGTGTATTCAACATCGTTGGGGAAGGCGCTGGTATTAATGCCGGTGGTGTATTTAATGTCGGCCTTGCGTTTGACATTGATCAGCGAGAGCCCGCTGGACAGCCAGGTTTTCTCGCCCAACTGCAACTCGTTCCCCAACGAGAACACCGTATCACGCGAGCCGGTGTAATCGGTTTTCTGCAGTGTTGCGCCGGTAACCCGACTGTGGGACTTCACGTCCGCCAGGTAAGACTGGGTATTGCTGAACGTCACGCTGCTGTCGCTGGGCAAGCCCAAGAACGTGTCGCCCGTGCGCAGATAACGCAGGGTCAGGTTGATGTCTTTGGAGCGCCAGTCTTGTGGGGACGGGCTGTAACGCCAGCCGTTCAGCAACGGATAGTCGTTGTAGCCCAGGCCCACTTCCAGCTTGGCGTTATCGTCAAAGGTATAGGTCGTCTTGCTGCCCAACAGGGTCGAGCCGTCTTTCTTGCGACCAATCGGCACGGTGTTGCTGGTCGGGTCATGCTTGAGCTGGTACTTGGTCAGCGTGTTGCCCTGGGTCAGGGTTTCTTCGCGATAACGCACAAAGAATCGCGTTTCCAGCTTTGGGTTGAACACGTAGCCAAAGTTGGCGACCAGGCCTTGGCCTTTGTTGGACGTGTCGTCCTGATAACCATCGCGCTGGTTGTGCAGAACACTGACGTAATAATCAGCATCACCCACGACGCCGCCGGTGCTCAATTGCTCTTTTTGATAGCCGTAACTGCCCGCCTCAAAGCGCGCGTAATTGCCTGGATCAGTGCGCCCGGTTTTACTCACAAAGTTGATGGCACCGCCCAGCGACAAGGCGGAATAAAGGTAAGCGTTAGCGCCGTACAGCACGTCAGTGTGGTCCACCGCCTGCATGTCCAGCATGTCTTCCTGAGTACCGCCCGGCCCGGTCAGCGGCAGGCCGTCAAAGAGAAACTTGATGCCCAGCACATAGCCTTGATAGAAGGTATTGAGCCCCGAGCCACGAATGGAAATCTTGTTGGCGCTTGAGCCACTGGTGGCCTGGGCGAACACACCGGGTTGCAAAGCCAGAACGTCTTCGGCATTGGCTGCGCGACCGCGCTCGATGTCCCGGTTGTCGACCACGGCGGTGTTGCCCGCCACTTTCTTCAGTTCTTTTTGCGCTTTTTGCGCTTCGCTGGCCTCGGCACCGGTCACCACCACCGTGGCTAACGTAGGATCTTTGTCCTCGGCAGCCACCGCTGTGGCCTGAACCAGCATCAGGAGAATTCCCATGCTGGAAGCTGTCGCCAGTGCACTACGTCGTAATACTCGCCTTTCTGACGCACTGTTCATTATTAATGCTCCTGCCTGTTAGTGAGTGGAGCATCTATTTGTATAGTCTCGCTCTCACACGGACTTTTGCAGAGTTCGTGCCAGCCCAAAAACAGCGTTTTCCGGCAATTGAAGAGCAACTTTCAGGTGTCAACCAAACAGTTTGTAAAGGGGCTGTTTGCATTTCAACAGTCGACCTTTTTTGAAGTTGTCTTATAACAATTTGATCAGTACATATGCATTTGCATCACCTGCTGTCGTTGCCGTGACGCCCATGGCAGAGGGGTTTTGCCTGCCTGCTGTTCAACACGTGTTGCTCCAGCAACAGTGCATGAACAATGCGCTGAATTAACCACACTGTTGTGTCTGACAATTAACAAAATACGCCCGATTTACGGCACTTTTACTAGTTGGTATGGCTCTTGCTATTACTTTCGGCATGCCTGTTTGCTTCGGCAACTAAGTGCATTCAGTGAAGTGTATTGATCGCGAATACGACTTCGTTTTGCTAAAAGCCAGGAGTTATTAATGGCCAATGTCCAAACTGCCAGCGCGCTGGATGTGCTCTGGCGCCAGGGCCCCGGCGGCGAACTGCTTGATCTTGGGCGCACGTTTCGCGGCCCACTGTCATTGTCGCGCCTGCAGAGTACGCCCAAGCGCATCCTGAGCCGCCGTGAAGCAGTGCTGCTGGGGGTTTTCGCACTGGCACTGCACGGTGCGGTGATTTACTGGATCAGTCAGAACCCGACGCCGGTATTGCCGATCGTGCCGCCGGAAGTGCCGCCGATGACCATCGAGTTTTCTCAACCGGCACCGCCTGTGGTGGAACCGCCTCCGCCCGAGCCGGTTGTTCAGCCCGTGGTCGAGCCACCTCCGCCTGTAGAAGACGAACTGGCCGTAAAACCGCCACCGCCCAAGCCGATCCCAAAACCCAAGCCGGTGGTCAAGCCTGTGCCTAAACCCGTGGCCAAGCCTGTTGAACAACCGCCAGCGCCACCGCAACCGGTTGCACCCCCTGCTCCACCGGCGCCGCCTGCCCCCGCGCCAATAACCCCGGCTTCTGCCAATGCCGGCTATTTGCACAACCCGGCGCCGGAATACCCGTCACTGGCCATGCGCCGTGGCTGGGAAGGCACTGTGCTGCTGCGGGTCCACGTGTTGGCCAGCGGTAAGCCTGGCGAAATCCAGATCCAGAAAAGCAGCGGTCGCGACCAACTCGACAACGCAGCCAAGGATGCGGTGAAACGCTGGAGTTTTGTCCCGGCCAAACAAGGTAATGACCCGATTGACGGCTGGGTCAGCGTGCCGATTGATTTCAAAATCAAATAAGCCCGGACCTCATTTTTTACACCGCGAGCGTGCTGAAAAAGACGCGGCGCCTTGACCGTTTTGATGACCTAATTTAGAGAGCCTGAACCATGAACCTTATCGCTTCCCCCTTTGAATCCATTGAACATGCGGTCATCTGGCTGCTGATTATTTTCTCGGTTGCCACCTGGGGCCTGTTCTTGCTTAAAGGCGTGCAGTTCAGCCGCCTGAAAAACCAGGACCGTCGCTTCCTCAAACAATTCTGGGCCGCCACCAGCCTCGACTCGGCCGCCGAGCTGGCCAGCACTGCGCCGGGTGCTGCTGCCCGTGTAGCACAAGCCGGTTATGCCGCCATTCAAGTAACCGATGCGCCACAGGCCAATGACCTGGCACACAACATCAACCATCAGGACCGCCTTGAGCGTTCGCTGCGCCAGCAAATTGTGCGTGAACGCCGCTCGCTGGAAACCGGCCTGGCGATCCTCGCCAGTATCGGTAGCACCTCGCCTTTTATCGGCCTGTTCGGCACCGTGTGGGGCATCATGTCGGCCTTGAAAGGCATCAGCGCCGCCGGCTCTGCCAGCCTTGAAACCGTCGCGGGCCCGATTGGTGCGGCGCTGGTTGCCACCGGCGTCGGGATCGCGGTCGCAGTCCCTGCGGTGCTGGTTTACAACTACTTCCTGCGTCGCCTGAAGCTGACCGCTGCTGACCTTGACGACTTCGCCCACGACTTCTACAGCCTGGCCCAGAAGAGCGCCTTCCGTGTGCACCTGCACCCGGTGCTGAACAAGTCTGCCGCGCCCGCGCAAAAAGTGAAGGAGGCGTCCTGAGATGGCCTTTTCAACCCAAGACAACGATGAAGTACTCAGTGAAATCAACGTCACGCCGCTGGTCGACGTGATGCTGGTGTTGCTGGTGGTGTTTATCGTCACCGCGCCACTGCTGACCAACGCGATTCCGATCAACCTGCCCAAGACTGACTCGGTCGCCCCCGTGGAGCAAAAAGATCCGCTGGTGGTGAGCATCGACGATCAGGGCAAAGTGTTCATCAACAAGGATGAAGTTGAAGCGGGCCTGCTGGAGTTCAACCTGCAGGCGGCCAAGGCCAAAGACCCGGAAGTTCGCGTGCAATTGCAAGCCGATAACGGTGTGAACTACGGCGAAGTGGCACGCGCCATGGCCTCGATTGAGCGCGCAGGGATCACCAAGCTGTCGGTGATTACGGCCAAGTGAAATAACCCGCAGCCTTCTGGCAACCCCCTGACACGACGTCGGGGGGCGACATTCAAACGAGGTGAACACACGTGACTGTCACACAGCTAAATGCCAGGAAGGCACCGTTGGACATCGCTCGAGAGCTGGCAGTCGAGTTCGCCCTGACCGCCGTGGAGCGTGATGCCCAAGGCGGCACGCCCAAGCACGAACGTAATCTTTTGCGCGACAGCGGCCTGCTGGCCATGAGCATTCCGGGCCAGTTCGATGGCCTCAACGCCACCTGGTCCGAAACGTTTGCAGTGGTGCGCGAATTTGCCCGGGTGGACAGTTCTATTGCCCATGTCTTCGGCTTCCATCACCTGATGCTGGCCACTGTGCGGTTGTTCGCCAAACCCTCGCAATGGCAAACCTGGTTCAAGCTGACGGCGAACAAAAATTGGTTCTGGGGCAACACCCTCAACCCGCTGGACACCCGCACCGTAGTCAAGGAGCGTGAAGGCTGGCGTGAATTCTCCGGCAAAAAAAGCTTCTGCTCCGGCGCCAACGACTCTGAAATGCTGATTGCCTCTGCGATTGACGAAAGCGCAGGCGGCAAGCTGCTAATAGCCGCCATCCCCAGCGCCCGCTCGGGCATTACGTTGCACAACGACTGGCACAACATGGGCCAGCGTCAGACCGACAGCGGCAGCGTGACGTTCCAGCGTGTACGGGTTGAAGACTCGGACTTGCTGCTCGATCCCGGCCCGCTGAGCACGCCCTTTGCCTGCTTGCGGCCGCTGATAGCCCAACTGCATTTCGCCAATATTTTTCTCGGCATCGCCGAAGGCGCCTTTGAAGAAGCGCGCCGCTACACCCTGGAAGAAACCCGGCCCTGGTTTAAATCCAGCGCTACCCAAAACACTCAGGACCCCTACATTCTTGGCCATTACGGCGACTTTTGGGTCGCCCTGGAAAGCACCCGCTTGCTGGTCGAACGCGCCGGAGCCGTACTGGACGAGGCATGGGCCAAAGGCCCGGCGCTCACCAGTGAAGAGCGCGGTGAAGTCGCAATCGCCATTGCTACCGCCAAAGTAGCCGCCAGCCGCAATGGCCTGGAGTTGTGTAGCAAGGTCTTCGAGGTCACCGGAGCGCGCGCGACGCAAACCTCCGTGGCGCTCGACAGGCACTGGCGCAACCTGCGCACGCAGAGCCTGCACGACCCTCTGGACTACAAGCTTCAGGAACTGGGCGACTGGGCACTTAACGGCACGTCCCCCATCCCGACATTTTATTCATAGGGACCGACATGCAACTGCTAACCCTCCCCCCTTCCCCGGCCTTGGCCACCTCGATCCGGGCAACCGCGCAAGTCTTTGAAGACCCCAAGTCCAAAGCCTTGCTCCAGCACCTGCAACAAATCGCGCCCAGTGATGCGAGCGTGCTGATCATTGGTGAAACCGGCACCGGCAAAGAACTGATTGCGCGCCACATTCACAACCTCAGCGCACGCAAGCACCAGCCTTTTCTGGCCGTAAACTGCGGTGCGTTCTCAGAATCGCTGGTGGAATCCGAACTCTTTGGCCATGAAAAAGGCGCCTTTACCGGCGCGCTGGGCGCGAAGGCAGGCTGGTTCGAAGAAGCCAACGGCGGCACTCTGTTTCTCGATGAAATTGGTGATTTGCCAATGCCGATTCAGGTCAAGCTGCTGCGTGTTCTACAAGAGCGCGAAGTGGTCCGCCTGGGCTCGCGCAAAAGCATTCCCATCAACGTCCGCGTACTGGCCGCCACCAACGTACAACTGGAAAAAGCCATCAACGCCGGGCACTTTCGCGAAGACCTGTTCTATCGCCTGAACGTGGTCAACCTGGAACTCACCCCACTGCGCGAACGCCCCGGCGACATCCTCCCGCTGACCCGCTACTTCATCGACACCTACAGCCGTCGACTGGGTTATGGCGACGTCGTACTGAGCCCGGAGGCAGAGCAAAAACTCGCGCACTCCAACTGGCCGGGCAACATCCGCGAACTTGAAAACGTCATCCACCACACCCTGCTGATCTGCCGCGACGGTGTCATCCAAAGTGACGACTTGCGCATGTCCAACCTGCGCATCACCCGACCAGAAACCAGCACCGTCAACAGCGACCAGAGCGCCGAAGAACTGCTGGAACATGCCTTCCAGCGGCTGTTCGAAAGCCAGTCAGACAACCTCCACGAAAACGTCGAACGCAGTCTGCTGCGCGCGGCCTATCGTTTTTGCCACCACAACCAGGTCCATACCGCCAAACTGCTGGGGCTGAGCCGCAACGTCACCCGCACCCTGCTGATCAACCTGGGCGAATTAAAAGTCAACAAACGCAGCGCAACAGAACCCAAGCAAGATGAACGCGTGTTGCATTTATCGATTTGAATACTGCCTTGCGATAACAACAAAACCCTGTAGGAGCGAGCTTGCCTCGCGATCTTTTAAATAGTCAAAAGATCGCGAGGCAAGCT